>PAWP01000052.1 GCA_002714125.1 Gammaproteobacteria bacterium | reverse complement strand
TCAAACATTGGTGATTTGATTGCGCACGCGGGCTGAGCAGCGAGATCAAAATGGCATGGCTGACCTGGAAGTCGCAGTGGTCGTGGCAGGCCTTTCTGAACTTGTGAGAACCAGTGAAGCGTATCTCCTGGTTGATCGCCTTGACGTCGCAGTACTCAACCTCACTCTAGTAGGCCACGGATGGATCATCGTAAGAGTGGTGGCAGAGGCTGTAAACAGCTCGCTGGTCGGGCATGGCAACGTGGCGGTCGACAACCTCTGTGCGAAGAGTGTGGGCGCAATGTTGCTTGGTCACGAGTCCGCGCTGATAGACGGCTTGTCGACCACAACGCCCTTAGTGCGCCGCTCCGAGCATGGTAGCGTTGAAGTAAGTGGTAGCGCAGAGAGTCAGATGCGCGAGCTTCGGGTTCCGTTCGACTATTTTGATTCTGACACCGCTTGCATTGCGATCACGGGCAAAGGGTGAGCACTCCGAGGCAACTCAGTTCTTACCGTAGACCAATTGAAGTAGGCCACGGTGCGTTATCGCGGTGAACTGCTACTCCACCTACCAGCTAGGGGTCGACGCGCCGGACCGACGGTATGGCACGCTGCGCTGATCAGCACCGTTCCCTCGCTGCATGGCGCCGCAGGCGGCCTCAGAGAGTGCAAGGCCTGGTAGCAGCGGGTTACCGCTTTGCGCTTATTCGAGATTGGAATCAGGCCAGCGCGTAACTGCTGGACACCGACGGAACGCCATCGCAGGTTACCTGCCCAAGATCCGTCAGACGTTGCATCGCGGCAAACACAGATCGAGCCGCCGCCCCGTACATCTTCTCGTCCAGCTCGGTGTACATCAGTGGCACCATGGCCTGGATTTCCGTTACACCTTGCTGCAGACAGCCGACGATCTGGCGTTCGCGCTCCAGTCGATGCTCAATGAATGCCTGCACGAATGGCTTCGGATCGTCGATGCTCGTGCCGTGCGTGGGCCAGTACACCTTGTCATCGCGATGAAGCAGTCGATCGAGCGAATCCATGTAGGACGTCATGTCGCCGTCGGGAGGAGACACAATGCTTGTAGACCAGCCCATTACGTGGTCGCCGGTAAAGAGCGCTTTCTCCTCACACAGTGCAAAACACAGATGGTTCGACGTATGTCCCGGGGTGTAAACCGCTTCCATGGTCCAGCCGTCGCCTTCGATCACGTCGCCGTCGCGAACAATGACATCGGGTGAAAACGCCATATCGCCGCCTTCCTCGACCTGCACGCCCTGCTCGAGTTTCCCCGCCCCGTGGGGTCCGTAACCGTAGGTCTTTGCACCAGTAACCGCTTTCAGCGGCGCGGCGGCAGGCGAATGATCCATATGAGTGTGGGTGATGAGAATATGGGTAACGGTCTCGTTTGCAAGTGAGTCAATCAGGGCCTGCACGTGGGCGTCGTCGAGAGGACCAGGGTCAATCACGGCCACGTTGCCTTCTCCAATCACGTACGTGCCAGTACCGCGGAAAGTAAATGGTCCGGGATTCTTCGCGATGACACGACGGATGTTTGGCGTCACGCGCTGGAGTGCGCCGTACTCGAAATCAAATTCGTAGACAAAGGGAATGCCGGCCATTTGTAAGTCCTCTAAAAGGTCGCGGCAGCTTAGCAGATGGCGCTAATAAGGGATCTTTTTGAGAGCGCTGCCGGCGCGCTGGATAGCCTGTTCTTGGGCGTTTGCCTGGGGTGCCTGATAGACTGGGTACGTACTTGAAGGTATGTGAGGCGATATGTCACTCGAAGGTAGGGTAGCGCTGGTAACCGGGGGTGGTCGGGGCATCGGCAAGGCTATTGCGTTGGCTCTTGCTGAAGATGGAGCAGATATTGCGGTGAACTATGCGCGGGATGACGCCGCAGCAACANAAACTGTCGCCGAAATCCGCGCGCTTGGGCGCAAGGCTGAAGCCTACCAAGCGGCGGTGCAGAGCTACGATGACGATAAACGGATGGTCGATGGGGTGTTGCGCGTCCTGGGGCCTGTGAGCATTCTTATCAACAACGCGGGCATTGCCTCGCGTGGTCGATCGGTAGCGGATACCGATCCTGCCGAGATGGAGAGAGTCGTGGCGACCCACGCCTTTGCAGCGCACTACCTCAGCCAACTGGTNCTGCCATCCATGCGTACGTGTGAGCGTGGGGACATTATTATGATATCCAGTTCTGCAACCAAGGGGCTGGGCGCGAACGGCGCACCCTACAATATGGCCAAAGCGGCCCAGGAGGCCCTGGCGCAAACCCTTTACAAAGAAGAGCGGGCCAACAACATCCGCGTCAACGTGGTCGCGCCGGGCCTTGTGGAGACTGAAATGGGCAANCGACTCGTGCGCGCGACTCAAGGGGTCGAAGACCTGCGTGACCTGGACGCCTCCATGCCGTTTGGTCGGGTTTGTCAGCCTGAGGATATCTCCAATGTAGTACGGTTTCTCGTTTCACCGATGAACTCTTACGTGACGGGCGAGAGGCTGTACGTTAACGGGGGCGTTTGATCGCAACGTTGCTGGATTCTGACCCAAATCCCAATCTGTAGCCTCCGACCAGGGACCTCTGAATCACAAGCCTGAGGTAAGAGCCAAGCGATGGGGCAGGTATTCTTCCGCCCTCTGATTGATATTGGCATCGTGCTGTCCGCCGATCACAATACAGCCCGCCTGCTTAAGCGTATTTTGCCCGAAGCGAAAGAAATGGGGAGTGGCGGCGACGGAACCCTGTACACCCGCAGGAAGGAAGATATGTTTCAGTTTGCCGTCATGCGGACCGACTCCCTTGATATTTCGTTGGGCGTCAAGATCAACGAAGCTATCAATCTGCCAGAAGTTGCTATGTCCGTGGATGATGGCCATGCAAACGACAAGAACGTTGCCAGCTACTCCACAATCGCTAGTGAGACGATCAACGTCGTCGATGCTAATAATTGCGAAAAATTCGCGTTCTCCGGCGCAAAGGGGTTCGACGAGAGTACGGGCTGCCGGTAGACCTTGTTTCTGACGGTCCCGCTCAACAATTGTTATGGTCGAGCAGTGGCCATGTCCAAAGTATCTGTAATAGGTAATGGAGATCGCGGGCGGGCATCATGAAGACATGGATGGGACGGGATATTCAAAGCGCGTGATGGGTGGGACCATCTCGATTCCGGCTTAGGTCATTGCAATTGCCGATGTGTATGAGGCCCTCACGGCTACGGACCGGTNGTACAAAAAGCCAAAGACTCTGTCCANGANCATCCAGNTCATATCGCTTCATGGTCANGGACCANCATCTCGNCGGCGAGCTGTTCATCCTGTTCCTNGAATCGGACGTCTACAACGAATACGCCNTAGCCTACCTTTTGCCCTTGCNGNTGGACAAGGTCGAGGTCNCGAANTACNNATGGATNATGGGAGNGAGCCTGCTGTTGCCTGTGGCGGGCCCAGCTCCCTGAGNAGCCTTCAGCGGCTAAGATCTGCNAAGCCATCAAGAGATTCAGCGAAGCCNANAGCTCTCGGCGCTAACCTTTGCCTGCAAGTGTGACCAGATGGTCCGGCACTACCCGTGCGAGCACTTCTTCGCTGTAGCCACCTTCCAGCACTGAGATGAGTCTTCCGCCTGTCAAAGTCTCGGCGACCGCCAGAAGTTCGCGTATGAACCAGGCATAGTCACTGTCAGTAAATTCCAGCTGAGAGATGGTGTCTTCAAGGTGTGCATCGAAGCCCGCTGAAAGCAGAATTAGATCAGGGGCAAAGTCCTCCATCCGACGCCACCAGCGGTTGCTGATGCTGTGACGAAAGCCCTTGCCATCCTGTCCGGCTTTGAGCGGTGTGTTAAGTACGTGGTCGTTCTCAAAGTCGAGGTAACGGCCCGGGTAAAAATTGTCCTGGAAGCTTGAACACACCAGCACACGCGGATCATCCTTAAAAATATCTACGGTGCCGTTACAGTGGTGAACGTCTATGTCAAGAATGGCCACGCGATGGATGCCCTCGCGCTCCAGAGCGGTTGCCGCAGCAATGGCTACACTGTTGAAAAAACAGAACCCCATCGCGGTCCCCNCCTCAGCGTGGTGTCCGGGCGGGCGCACGGCGCAGAAGGCATTTGTCGCGGCGCCGGACAGGACCTGTAGCGTTGCCTGTACTGCCGCACCTGCGGCGAGTCGTGCCGCAGGTAAGGAACCTGGAGCGAGGTAGGTATCCCCGCCGATCATGTATGTTTTGTTGTCTGGCTCGAAGCTACAGATCTCGTCCACATAGGCCCTGTCATGCACCCGTGCCAGGTCGTCGAGGCTTGCTGGTACGACTGGGAGNGCCTTCACGTCACCGATCACACCCGTATCCTCGATGGCTTCGACAATACGCTGCACTCGGCGTGGACGCTCAGGGTGACCCTGCATGGCATGCGCGGCNTGGGAAGAATCNGTTAGGAAAAGCGTGGTCATAGCAGNNCCNTGGGTGTAGCGGTTGGTCAGAATCGAATTGGTGGNGGTGACGTGATGCCATCGGCGATTGCGGCTACTGTAGACGAGGCTAGGTCTGGCGCCATTTCGGCCCAATCCATCGGGCGCATGCAGCCGATGGGTTCGTTGTGGCCGTCGGCGCCGCGTTCAACAAAGGCTGAGAGCCCAAAGTTCCAGCTGCGACCGGCGTTGAAACCCAGCAAGCGCCGCCCGGTGCGGCCCCGCAATGAGTTGATGCACGAGCTGTGGGTCACTAGAACAAGATTTTCGCCTACTGGCATTCGCAGGTCGCGTATATGTTGATTAAACGTTTCCTTGCACGGCTTCTCCAGGTCTCGTGATCGGTTAGAGGACCCAAAAGCGATTTGGGCAGTGTCGGTGGTGCGGGTCAGATCGCTGTGAAGCACAGCGTACTTTCCGCCTAGTGCGTGCTTTAGGCCGGATCCCAGTGCCTTAGACTCAAGTCGGCCAAGGTCGGTCAGAGCCTCGTTCCCATCTGGACAATCGGGCCCTTCCACAAGACACTTAGTAGCGTGGCGTTGTACCAGGATGACACCTCCCTCTGCCCAGCGCCGATGCAAGTAATCCCATTGCGCCGGGTCGTGAGCCAAATCGATACAGTCGTCCTGGCTGTAGTGGTACCAGACGGCGGTGTAGGTAACACCTAGGGCCAGTAGTACCGAAAGGCAGATCAGGGAAAGCGTGCGGCGACTCAAAACTCTCGGCTCGATTTCTTTGGGTGGGCAACCGTTTTTATTTTGGCGGGGTTGGTTTCACAGTTCGCCAACCCGACGCTGAATGTAGACGCTCTTGTAGTCCACTACAACGTCGAACACATCACGCAGTGGTGCAAGGTACTCGCTCCGAGTTGTGGGTGTACTGTTGACGGTCTCGATTGTCACCTTGCGCCGTGGCTCGAAAGCACGCGTAAGCAGGTGCCGAAGAATCCCGAGTACCTCGGGCAGGCGTGGATCATCCTTCCCGAGGCTGATAGTAAGACTGCGCCCGAAACGCTCCGAGACCAATGCAGGTTTGCCATCTGTGTATACCACGTGGTTGCCAGCGACTCGACGGGGAAGTCCGGCCTGCAGTTCCCGTATCCCTATGCCCGACAGCGACAGCGGGTCAAGGGCGTTTAGCCAAAACACACCTTTTGACTCAAATGTCTGCAACATGCGTACTGCAGCAGGGGTTGCAAACTGTGGGCCTGGGATCTCGCGAAAAAAGTAGCCCGATAGCACCTCGCCTGAAAGTTCCATCAGCCGCAGCGCACGGAAGACACTTCGCCATTGGAACGGCACGGCCTCCCTCAGCAGCAACTCGCGGAACACGACTCCGTAACGGTCGAGTAGGACTCTCGCGCGCGCGCGGTTACGTTCTTCCTCAGCAAGGATGTCAGGCGGCTGGTCAGGCCACGGTACTGCGCGCCAGTTGCCGGCAAACGGAACCGCCTTGCGCCAGCGATTGAAGGCCCCTCGGCGCGTTTTCGCCATCCCTGATGCTGATTTGGTTGCTGACGGGGCTTTGAAGCCACTCTGAATGCCGCGGCGTAGCGCCGTGAGAGAGTCATTACACGTTACACCCGTCCAGGTCAGCTCCCAGAGCTGGGCGGCTAGGTCATCTGTTTCCATCTCTGTGGCGTCCTGCAGGCTACCGAAGTCGTAACGTCCCCTTGGGTCTGGGAACAGGCTGAGGTCGGGCGAGGGCGGAGCCTCAAGCAAATCGAGGTCGTCCGCGAACGCGAAGGCCACACGTTTCTCGCCTCTGCCCAGCCAGAATAGAGAGCCTTCCTGAAACAACAGGTCGAGTTCTTGGGTGTCGTAATCCGGCAGGCGTGCNGGCAGTAGTTCTGACTCCCACAGTTCCGCAGGAGCATCGTAGTTGCGTAGGTATTCCAGAGTTTCGAATAGCTGATCCAGGCGATCATGGGTCGAAAAGCGGGTCTGCCAGGCGTACATGAATGGAGTGAGTTCATGCGCAGGCCTGGGNTTGAGCGTCGGCTGANGCGCGCGACGTAACAGCCGCAGTAGCATTTCGTAGTTGTCAGCGTCGCACCAGTGTTCGCGCTGATCGGCTTCGAGCAGTTGGCCTGNTACCAACTCGCGTCTGGCGACAAGATTGTCGAGGGCCTCTTTCAGAGCGTAACGGGGGGCCGGGAACGCCTCAACAATGGTCTCGAGCGGCAGTGGTCCCTGGTACTGAAGCCAGTTGCNAAGATGTGTCTCTAGGGCCTCCGCATCGAATGGCCTGGCNGCAATAGGTGTAACTGGCCCGCTCAACGCGATACCCGGGTCAAAGACGCTTGCGAGCGTTGCCGTGTTTTCAAGTGCCATCACGACCGCATGATGAGCACCGGTACCTCGTGCGAGTCGATCCTGTACACCTTCGAGACCTGTGGATTTAGCGAGGGCACCAAACTCGGTCTCGCTGAGTAGGGTCCGTTCCTTAAGCCACTCCAGCAGGTCCTCCGGGGTCTCAGGTTCGTACCCGGGTATACGCCGCTGTCGACGCTCCACGAAAGCCGTCACTATGTCTGCGGAGAGTAGCGGACGCAGATTGGGTGAAAACAAGACCTCCTGGAGCAGATCTGGACGTAGCTTGCTTTGCTTGTCCGCCTTGGGTTGATCGTCCATGTACATGTACAGGTTGATCTGATCCCAAGCGATGGACTGCGCGAATGGGCTGGGTGACTTCGTAGAGATATCGGTCACCCGGATCGCTCCGCTCTCCAGTTCGCCAAGCACCTGTGCTAGTCCATCAAGGTCGAATTCGTCTGCAAGGCAGGTGCGCCAGGTTTCGAGAAGGATGGGAAAGTCTTCGTATTTGAAGACGNCATCCATCAGCTTCTGTGACTGCAGCCTGCTCATCCACAGTGGTTTACGCTGATTGAATCGGCCTTTGGAGAGCAGAAGCGCTCGCCCTGCGTTTTCCCGGAAGCGCGCGCCGAAGAAGCCCGAACCTTCGAGGCGNAGGCGCAGCAGGCGCTCCACCTCGCGCGCTGGTACCAGTTCGAGCAACGTGGCTGCGTTTGTNTCGTGGGGAAGCTGCAACACNAGACAGTCGTTGGAAGCGTGTACCTCTGGTTGCTCCCCCCACTGTTCCTTCCAGGCAGCCTCGAAGGCCATGGCAAGAGGTCTGTTGACGCGTGCTCCCCAGCCGGTATGCAACACTGCCTGGTTCCCGGAGGCACCGCCGGGGCCAACGCTGATCCGTTCAACAACGAGGTGATGTCGGTGTGGGAGAGCGACGCCCGTGTGCTCCTTTTGGCGCCGGAAAAAGTTGATAACCTCTTCCGCCGAGGATTCTTCAAGATGCCAGTCGTTCTGTAATACGTCGAAAAACACTGGGTCATCTAGCTTGTCGTTGGCCGTTTCGAGGAAGCGTCCGATCCGCTCGGAAAAATGGAAGTCGCGGCTAATCGACTCGGCTTTCCAGAACGGTGGCCCTGAGGTGTTGCCTCGGCCCTCGGTTACGAAGACGTCGTTGTGGGTAATTTTCGTCACCTGCCAACGCTGAGTTCCGAACGAGAAGACCTTCCCGATGTTGGCTTCCCAGACGAATTCTTCATCGAGCTCGCCGATCCGTGCATCGGTCTCTGCGTGGCGGAGATTGAAGTAGCCGCGATCCGGTATGACGCCTCCCGAGAGGTACAGACTCTGCAATGTTCCCTTGCGGGCCGTCATGGTGTCTGCGATTCGATCCAGTACAACCCTGGGTTTGAGCTCTCTGATGTGGTTGTCGGCGTAGCGGCCCGCAAGCATGTTCACAACCAAGTCAAACTGTTTGCGCTTCAGGGTCCTGAACACGTAGCTGGCGCGGACTGCCTCGAATAGTTCGTCCAACTGCAGCGTTGCAAACCCAGTCATGGAAATCAGGATTTGGGCAAGCACGTCGAGAGGGCAATCGACGGGACGCAGCGATTCGATGTCTCTCTTCAGCACAGACTGTACAAGTACGGTTGCTTCTATGAAATCCCGCGGATGAGTTGGGTAGATCGTACATCTGCTGACATCGCCGACGCCGTGCCCGGCACGTCCGATCCGCTGGATCGTGGATGACACCGAGTCCGGGGACTGGATGAGAATCACCTCGTCCAGCGCGCCGACATCAATTCCTAATTCGAGGCTGCTCGTTGCGACTATGGCCGCAATTTCGCCCGATTTCAGCCGTGCCTCGACCTCAGTTCGGATTTCCCGCGAAAGAGAACCGTGATGGGCCCAGGCCAATACCCGACCAGCCTCATTGTTAATCTTGAGGGTAAGCTTTTCGCACAGCGCCCGTGAGTTTACGAACAGGAGTGTGGAGCGGTTGGCTTCGATACGCTCGACAAATTCCGGCGCAAGCGCGTCCCACAGGGGGTCCTCCTCGCGGCGATCACGTGCCTGTAGCGGGTAGCGAACGCGCAGACTGTACTCTTTGAGAGCGTTTGAATGAACTACGGTGACAGGTCTTGGACGCCCTTCGCTCAGGCCGCCCACATATTCCGCGATCATTTCAATCGGCTTGACGGTTGCGGAGAGTGCAATACGCTGGAATTCCCCGGAAAGCGGCACCAGACGTTCAACGGCACTCATGAGGTACGCGCCACGCTTGTTCGGTATCACGTTGTGAATCTCATCGAGAATGACAGTCTCGATGTTTCGCAGTATCGACTGACCCCCCTGGGACGACAACAAAAGGTTCAGGCTTTCCGGCGTTGTAATCAGTATTTCCGGCGGGTGGCGTAGCATGCGCCTACGATCTGTCTGGTCGGTATCGCCACTGCGCGTCTGAACCCGCACATCTGGCATATCGATCCCCTGAGCCGCCGCGAGTTCGGAGAGTTCTGTGAGTGGCTTCAGCAGGTTGCGGCGGACATCGTTGTTTAAAGCCTTCAGCGGGCTGATGTACAGGACACGGGTTGCGCCGGGCTTCAGCACCCCGGTCAGAAATTGATTGAGCGACCAGAGAAATGCCGTGAGTGTCTTGCCGCTCCCGGTTGGCGCGCTGATAAGCAGGTGCTTACCCGCCATGATGGCAGGCCAAGCCTGGGCCTGCGCATCTGTCGGCTCACCCAGGCGGGTAAACCAATCGCGGATCAGTGGCGCAAAGGGCTGCAGAGCGGCGTTCATGCAGTATTGCCGAAGTCCTGTGGGAAACCTAGTCTGCCAGAGAATACTGAACAAGCATACAGTGGTAGCGTGCCGGGAGGCTGGCCGATTGTTACAATCGAGTTTAATCCGCCTACTTGGTAAACAGATGTCGCGACGCGAGCATCAAGTCGGACTTTCGAGCGCTGTTACCGCCATTTTGGTCTGGGTCGCCTTGCTGATGTGTGCTCCACCGGCCTACGCCGACGCGGTGGATGCAGGAGCGCAATCGATCACGGTCGCGCTTACGCAGGATCCACCAAATCTTGACAGCACACGCACCGTGGACCTGGTCAGTGTTTTTGTGCTTGGCCACATACAGGAAGGACTCCTCCGCTATGACCGGCGGGGCCGGGTTGCGCCGGGTGTAGCACAATCGTGGGAACTCGCCGGGAACCGCATGAGCTTCGAGCTCAACCCTGCAGCGCGCTGGCACGATGGTACACCGATAACTGCCCATGACTTTGTGTACGCGTGGCGTCTGCTTGTCGACCCTGCCTCTGCGGCGCCCTATGCCTCGATCATGTATCCCATCAAGAATGCGGAAGAGATACAGAAGGGGCAATTGCCACTCGGTGCGCTCGGTGTGCGTGACGAGGGAGATCATCGACTGATCGTTGAGTTGGCATTTCCCTGTGGCTTCTGCCTGAAGCTCATGATCCATGCCGCGTTTCTACCTGTCAACGAGGCGTTCCATCGGGCTCGGTCTGCCCGTTATGGTGCGGCGCCTGGGGACCTGCTTTACAACGGTCCGTTCCGTCTCGAGTCTTGGACTCGGGGTCAGGGCCTGACGATGGTGCGCAACGAGACCTACTGGAACGATGCGCAGACGCATCTCAACACGATTCGCGTGGGCTACATTACCGAGGACAACCGTACTCGTTTGAACCTTTTCAAGGATCAACGCATTGCGCTTGTGCGTTTGGGTACCGAGACGGTTCAGGAAGCCATGACCGGCGGGCTGCGGCTGCGGACTTTCCTCTCAGGCGGTGTTGCATTCATGCGTCTCAATCTGCGGGAAGGCCGCGCAACGGCCCATCCAGCCCTACGGCGCGCCATGCGCGCAACGATGGATACCGAGGCGTTTGTGAACCGGGTGATCGCCGTACCTGGCTATCGCCCCGCAGGCGGTCTCTTTCCTGCCTGGCTGTCAGACATAGAGCCAGAGGCCCCTCTAACGCTCGATCTTGCTGGCGCAAAAAACCTCGTCGCGAGTCTGCCTGACGACGAACCGCGCGTACTGACGCTGCTGACTACCACATCACCGACGGGGCTGCGCATTGCTGAGTACTTTCAGGGGCACTGGAAACGCACCCTGGGATTAGATGTAAAGGTTGACCAACAGGTGTTCAAACAATATTTAGATAAGTCGCAGCGCGGCGAGTTCGATGTTGCGCTTTCGAGCTGGTATCCGGACTTCGATGACGTGATGACGTTTGCAGACCTGCTAGCATCCTGGAATGCCAACAATCGCGGCGCCTACGCAAGCGCTGAATATGACGAGGCTGTGCGTGCGCTGCAGCGTTCGATTCATCCGGATGAGCGTGCGGCTGCCATCGAGGTCATGAAGAGACTGATCGCGGCGGAAGTGCCGGTTCTTCCGCTTGCTGAGACGGGCTCAGCCTACATTCAGCATTCGCGCTTGCGCGGAGTGGTGCGTCGGGTTGTGGGCCCTGACCCAGATTACACGCTGGCGCGGGTTGTACAGAATATAGGGACTGCTGGTGTTACCCCTTCAGCCCAAACATCAGATTAGTGCCAGGGTAGAGTGGTCTGGTGTGCGAGAAGTGTGAATTGGCGCTTGTTGTGCGCTTCGCGATCTTGGCGCGTAAGTTTTCCGCTTAAACTAGAACAACGCGAAGTAGCGCTCAAGCTCCCATGCTGAAGGTCCGTTCTCGGGAGCGTCCGAGGCCTGGTGGTAGCGCAGCCACTCGTGTTCACGCGTGCCGCACCAATAGTTGATGAAGCCGTCACCGAGGCCGGCGCGGAGGAGGTCACTCGCCAGAGTCTGTCGGAAGGCCTCTGACAGCGAGCTGGGGAGGCGCTCGGCGTCGGGAGGGAGTCCCCAGGCCAGCGATGTGCACTCGGGGGGCGCCTCCAAACTATGATCAAGGCCAGCAAGTCCGCCCGCGAGGATGGCGGCAATGGCGAGGTAGGGATTGGCTTCGGCGCTTGCAACTCTGTGTTCGACGCGCGTTTGTCGAGGGTGGCTTACTACCACCCGGATTGCCGCGGACTTGTTCTCGACGCCCCAGGTTGGGGTCACCGGTACCGCGCTGAAGGGCTCGAAGCGCCGATACGCGTTGATGGTGGGGCAGAGGATCGAGACGGCACTGGGCAGGGTCTTCAGTAGGCCTCCGAGCCAGGCCTGCAGTGTGTTGTTTAGCCCGTTCGCATCGATCTCGAATGCCGGATCGCCACCTCGCTGCAATGAATGATGGATGTGTAACCCCGAGGACTCGTGTGCGATTGGGCAGGGCATACAGGTTACGGAACAGCCAAGTTCCAACGCTGTCTCATAGAGCAGTTGGCGTGCCCGTATGAGCGCGTCCGCCGCGGCAACCGGATCTGCAGGTGCGAGATTCAGTTCGATCTGTCCGGGGGCTGCTTCGGCGTTCCAGGCCTCCCACTGAATGTCGCGCCAGTTTAGGCGCTTGGTAAGCGCGTCCATGAACGGCTTCGCCGCGAGTGCCGCCCGGGTCTGATAAACCGAGTGCTGGGGACGGCTGGTGACGGGGGTAAGGCCCTGATAGCCCAGCGTCCGCGCCCTAGCATGGTCCTCCTCGAACAGAAAAAACTCGAGCTCCAAGGCAACCCGTGCCTCAAGCCCCGCGCGGGCAAGTGCGTCTACCTGCGTGGCCAGCAGGGTGCGCGGACAAAGCTCAATGGGCTTACCCGTGATCGAAGTGAAGTTGCAGATAACGTGCCCAAGATCCGGGTCACGCCCGTCTGTCAGGAGCGTGCCGAGGTCGGGCCGTAACAGCACATCACCCATTACCGAGTGCCGGTAGGGATGCCATAGCGTTGTGTACGGGACACCTTCTAGGTCTAGGGCGAGCGCCACATCTGCGACTGTATGGCCCTCCGGAAGTGAATTCAGGAATTTCTCACGCTTCAGGTGTTTACCCAACACCACTCCGTCGAGGTTAGTCGCCTGGGTTCGGATCACCTCGACATGATGGCGATCCATCCAGTCCGGCAGGTCGGCAGCCTTTATATCGAGCGGTGCAACGTGCCTCATACGGGTAGACCTTGTTGGGGAGCAGGCTTAGTGTGCGCTCCAAGACCCTCGCGCAGGCATGCCGCATTCATCGCATTGATCGCCTCCCAGGTGCCTTCGGCAAACAGTAAGCCCTTGACCAGCGCTGCGGTCAGCTGTGTGTGCCCGGTACACAGGTCGACAAGTGCCTCGACGTTGCCTGAAATGCGTAGTTCGATGGCGGCGTCAGGTGACCCCAGGATGTAGGTTTCGCCCGTGGCAGACTGCAGTACCAGGCGCGGCGGCATGTGTGCCCTGTTGCCGTGGCTAGCCCAGAAAGTTCTTGCTATTTCTGTCCAGTCGGCTTCGACGGGTGCAAGTATTTGGCGCAGGTATTTCTCTAAATCAGGGTTGGTTCCAGACCGGGCCGCTACTCGGTACTGGCTGACCACGAGTGGTTGGCCGAAGCTGATTTCGAGAGTGAGTTTTGGGTCCACAACGCTACCATCCAGCAGGCGTATGCTGTCGCGATCCACCTCGAGTGTGATGATCCTTGCATCATGCTTAGATTGCAGGCAGATGGCTGCTGGCGTCGCTGGCGGGGTGGGAGCTTCGCCCATGGCAGCCTTGCGGCGTAGGTGTGCCGCAAGTTTCAGGATTGTTGGAGAAGGATCCGGCCCGGTCTGCACCTCAAAGGTGGTACTGGCCAAGAGTTCAGCCTGCATCTTGTTCGACAAATTCCACAACCTCTAGGTGGAACCCGGAGATTGCGTTGTAACGGTTCGGGGGCGACAGCAGGCGCATTTTCGAAACACCGATGTCGCGCAGTATCTGCGAGCCGGTGCCGACGACACGATAGATACCCTGTTCGCTCACTGTTCGCTGGGAGGTCGGAATCTCCGGGAAAGCCTTCACCTGCTCAAGTTCTTCTGCAAAGGAATGTTCCTGCCCTACCAACACGATTACCCCAACACCGTCTTCGGCGATGCGCCGCATCGAATCGAGTAGCGTCCAGGTCGACTTGAAGCCAGGACGCCGCGTCCCAATCACATCGCGCAGCGTGTTCAGTACTTGCACTCGTACGAGGCACGGTTCGTCCTCCGAGATCTCTCCCATCACCAGGGCGTGATGGATCGCGTCGGAGACCTTGTCGGTGTATGTGCGTAGCGTGAACTTGCCATGGTCAGTTTCTACGGGCTTTTCGCTGACTAGACCGATGGTCTTGTCATGAAGCGTCCGGTACTGGATCAGGTCCGCAATGGTCCCGAGCTTGATGCCGTGTTTCTCGGCAAACGCCTCGAGCTCGGGACGGTGCGCCATCGTACCGTCTTCGTTCATGACTTCGACGATGACGCCGGAAGGCTCGTAGCCGGTAATTCGGGCGAGGTCACAGGCGGCTTCGGTATGTCCGGCGCGGGTCAGCACGCCGCCAGGCTTGGCAATCAGTGGAAAAATATGCCCCGGCATGACGATGTCTTCGGGCCTGGCCTTGCGGGCCACTGCGTCCTGCACAGTCTTTGCGCGGTCAGGAGCTGAGATCCCTGTGGTGATGCCTTCGGCGGCCTCGATCGAGACCGTGAAGTTTGTCTCGTGGTTGGACAAATTCTTTTCAACCATGAGGGGCAGATTCAGCTGCGCGGCCCTCTGGTCGGTCAGTGTCATGCAAATGAGCCCACATGCGTGCCGGGCCATGAAGGTAATGTGTTCTGCGGTCACGACCTCCGACGCGATGATCAGATCGCCTTCGTTCTCCCGGTCTTCATCGTCCATCAGCAGGACCATCTTGCCCTGACGGAAGTCCTCCAGGATTTCTTCGATCGTATTGAGTGCCAAAATGGTGCCTCCGGTTCCAGAGCGAGGGTCAGTATACCTATCGGCTCCAGCTGCTGATCGCTCTTCCGGGCGGTTGATACCGCTATAATCGCGTTATGGATGCTGATCAGAGCGAGAACACAGTAACCGGCGGAGTGGTGATTGAGGCCCTGCGCAGCGTACTTGCGCATGACGAGTTGATCACTGATCTGGCGCGCCTCAAGGTCTACGAAACCGATGGTCTGACGGCAAAGAAGCAGGTGCCGTGGGTGGTAGCCCTGCCCGGTACCAAGGCCCAGGTGCAGGCAGTCATGCGAATCGCGCACCGGCACGGGATTCCCGTTGTCGCCCGTGGTGCGGGTACAGGGCTGTCGGGCGGTGCCATGCCGCACGCGCACGGTATTCTGCTCTCGCTCGCGCGCTTTAATCAGGTTGTGAGCGTTGATACGGAGAACCTGCTGGCACGGGTACAGCCGGGAGTTACGAACCTTTCCATCTCTGAACATGTGGCACCACTCGGACTTTTTTATGCGCCCGATCCGTCTTCGCAGATTGCCTGCACCATAGGTGGCAACGTGGCGGAGAACTCCGGCGGCGTGCATTGCCTGAAGTACGGCCTGACTGTACACAATGTCCGGGCCGTCGAAGTCGTAACTGCGGAAGGTGAACTCGCAACCATCGGCGGCGATGCTCTTGATACATCTGGCTACGATCTGCTTGCCTTGCTACACGGGTCGGAAGGGATGCTCGGAGTGATTGTCGAAGTCACCGTTAAGCTGGTGCCAAAGCCTGAGACCGTCAACGTAGTCTTGGCGTCTTTTGCGGATGTCCGTTCGGCCGGGGAGGCAGTGTCCGCCATTATCAGTGCCGGCATCCTCCCGGCTGGCCTTGAAATGATGGACCAGCCAGCGATTCGCGCGGCTGAAGCTTTTGTCCATGCGGGTTACCCGGTCGATGCGGGCGCTATTCTNCTCTGTGANCTAGACGGCTCGCCCGAATCGGTCTCTACAGACCTTGAAGCGTTGCGNGGGGTGCTTGCGGAGGCGGGTGCTACTGCGGTGCGGGAGGCGACGAGGCCAGAGGATCGGGCGCTGGTTTGGCAGGGTCGCAAAGCNGCGTTNCCGGCAGTTGGACGGCTGGCACCGGACTATTACTGCATGGATGGCACCATACCGCGCCGCGAGCTACCGGAGGTGCTTGAGATCATCACCCAGCTGGGCGAGAAGTACCAGCTTGCGGTGGCCAACGTGTTCCACGCCGGTGATGGCAATCTGCACCCGCTGATCCTCTACGATGCCAATCAGGGTGACGAACTTGAGCGCGCCGAGTCGTTTGGTGCCGAGATCCTTGAACTTTGCGTGGCGCGGGGTGGGACGATTACGGGTGAGCACGGGGTTGGCGTGGAGAAGATCGATCAGATGTGCGTGCAGTTCTCGCCCGCCGAGCTGGACTTGTTTCATGGCGTCAAAGCGGCGTTTGATGACACCGGGATACTGAATCCGGGTAAGGCCGTGCCAACCCTGTCCCGCTGCGCGGAGTTTGGTGCGATGCATGTGCATCGCGGCGAAGAGAAGTTCCCGGACTTGCCGCGGTTTTAGCGTGGATTTGACCTCGGGAACTCAACGACCGCGTGGCAGCGGCACGCGCGGACGGCACGCCCCTGGACATTCGTGGCGGTGGCACGAAGAAAGCCCTCGGCAACCCAGTTGGGGCCAATGCCGCCCAGCTCGACATCGGCGGCCATACGGGGATTCTGAGTTATGAGCCAGCCGAGCTCGTGCTGCGTGCACGTGCCGGCACTCAGCTGGTTGAGATCGAATCTGCGCTCGCCGATGCTNGTCAGATGTTTGGTTTCGAACCGCCGCATCTGGGGCCTGGCGCGACCCTGGGTGGTTGTGTCAGCGTCGGTTTGTCCGGGCCGAGACGGGCNTTTGCAGGATCTGTGCGCGACTTTGTCCTGGGAGTCACGTTGCTGACCAGCCGCGGTGAAGTTCTGAAGTTTGGCGGCGAAGTCATGAAGAATGTGGCCGGGTACGATGTTTCACGACTGGCGACCGGCGCCTATGGCACATTGGGGGTTTTGATGGATGTCAGCCTCAAGNTCCTGCCGNCGCCGCGNGCAGAGATCACATTGACGCGNCTTGCGGATGTGCATTCGGCGCACTCATCCATGATAGCGCTGGCCCGCGAGCCATGGCCTGTAACCGGCAGTGCTTGGTGCGATGGCCGCTTCTATGTCCGGATNGCTGCCGAGCAGGCTGTTGTGGACCGGGTCATGCGCGGGCTCGCCGCGGAGCCTTGCGACAACTCGGTCTGGAGGCTACTGCGGGAGCTTGAGCACCCGACGTTGGATGTTCCCGACCTGTGGCGGGCCTCTGTAGCGCCTTCTTCGACCGANGGGCTTGACGCTGCGTTGGCGGTTGATTGGAATGGTGGCATTCGGTACTACNCACGGCCCGTCACGAGNGCGAATTTAATGCGCCTNAAGGGAAANTCGGGCGATCCGTTCAGTCATCCCGGCAACCTCCAGATGCGTTTACACGAGCGGCTGAAAAGCACGTTTGATCCGTTCCGAATCCTCAACCCGGGGCGCATGTATGCTGGAATATGAAGGCCAGGTCTTGCCACTGGATCAGGATTATCNGCCTTGGAAGCTGCTGGTTAGAGCGCTGCGGGCACGAGTTTTCTGTCGCACGGAATGCAACACTGAGTTGAGGTGTTGGTGTCGATCTGAGCATGACCCAGGTAGGGGGTAAGTTTGCAAACCAAGATCCATCGGGACCTGGCGGGTCTGCCTGAGATTCAGGAAGCTGATTCTATTCTGCGGAGCTGNGTGCACTGCGGCTTCTGCACTGCGGTTTGTCCAACTTATCAGCTGCTTGGCAACGAGCTCGATGGGCCGAGGGGCCGAATCTACNTGATAAAAAATTTGCTTGAAGAGGGTGCTATGGATGCCGCNGCGGAGGCGCACCTCGATCGGTGCCTTACCTGCAGGTCCTGTGAAACCGCGTGTCCCTCTGGNGTGCAATATGGGCGATTGCTCGACATCGGCAGGGAACGCATTGGTACCCGGCCCGGCTGGCTTACCTGGGGATTGCGTCNCCTTGTCCCACGGACTGGGTTGATGTCTCTCGCAATGTGCNTGGGAGTGATGGTTAGAGGTCTGTTACCCCCAGTGCTGCGGGACAAACTTCCCCGTGAGCGTTATCGCGTAGCGCGCAGCTGGGCGAGGGCCCCGACTCGCAGCGTCGTNCTGCTGCGCGGCTGTGCCCAGCAAGCAGCAACACCCCAGGTAGCTGATGCTCTTGAGGATCTTGCTGGCAGGGCAGGTGTGGGTGTGGTCACTCTCGCAAAGGAGGATTGCTGCGGTGCGTTGGAGTACCACCTGGCCGCACATGACGACGCCAAAGTGCGTATGCGCCGTCTTATCGACGCGTTGTGTGATGCGCTTGATCAGGGTGCTGATACGATTGTGTCCAGTGCNAGCGGTTGTGGTGTTACCGTGCGCGAGTACGACAAGATCTTCGCCNGNGAACCCGATTACGCAGAGCGTGCGGCGCGGGTGNCGGCCAGTACCGTTGATGCTTCGGAGTTTCTGGCTGGCTTTGAGATCGAATGTGAGCCCGCGACGCTTGCCTGCCATGTGCCCTGCACGCTGCAGCACGGGCAGAAGCTCGCCGGCAGTGTTGAGCAGGTGCTTCGTGGGGCCGGTTTCGAGCTGACTGATGTAGCGGAGCCGCACCTGTGTTGCGGTTCCGCAGGCACATATGTATTCACCGAGCCCGAGCTTTCACGTGAGTTGCGAAGCCGCAAACTCGGGCATCTCGAGGCGGGAAANGCGGACCTCATTGTGACCGCAAACGTCGGTTGTCAGCTGCATCTGGGCGCGGGTACAGAGATACCGGTCCGGCATTGGGTCAGCGTAGTTCAAGAACGGGTGCGCACGATCCGCCCGCGGACNTGAGCGAGAGGGCTACNGAGCAAGAAGCCAGGTCAGCAGCCCCTTCTGCGCGTGTAAGCGGTTTTCNGCCTGATCGAAAATCACCGAACGTGGATCGTTCACCAGGCCTGCGGAGATCTCGTAGCCGGCNTGNATCGGCATNTCATGCATGATCTTGACNTCCCGGTCGCCCACGAGTGATTCGTTCAACTGAAACGGCATCATCCGTGCCAGCGTGGCCTTTTTTACGTCGCCATAGTCTGGGTTGTTGAAGTACTGCATATCGACCCAGGTGTCGGTGTAGACAAAATCTGCNGCGGCGACAGCTTCTGCTGGGTTGGTCGTGTGAGTGATACGGCTTGATGTCTTAATCAACTGCTCGACNTCGGTNTCCCGNCTCTCGCCGTTGTCTTCNGGTTCGGGCGTGGAAAGGATCAGGTTGATGCCGAGCTTGTCGCAGATGATCGTCANCGAGTTAGATACGTTGTTCTGCACGCCCACGTAGCATAGGGTCTTGCCGACTACATCGCCGCCGGAATGCTCGCGCATGGTCATCACGTCGGTCAGTGCCTGGCAGGGGTGAAACGTCTCGCAACAGCCGTTGATCACTGGAACCNGGCTGGCTTCAATGATCTTCAGCAGATCAACGTGGTGCAGCAGGCGCGCCATGATGCAGTCGGAGTTGCGGGACACGTATCGTGCTTCATCACGTATGTCCGCGAGTGTGAAGTTGGAACTCATCCAGTCGAGGTGTACCGCGTGGCCGCCAAGCTGGGCCATGGCCACTTCAAACGAAAGCCGTGTCCGTGTGCTGGTCTTCTGGAACAGCATAACGAGGGATTTGCGGTGTAGCGTGTCCTCGTAGGCGGCGGGGTTAGCCTTGATAGTGTCACTCAGATCCAGTATCGCCTGGAGATCGTCCGAGGAAAGTGCCTTGAGGTTGGCAATATGCTTCATTTGCTGCGACCAAAAAAAAAAGACCAGACAGAAGTCTGGACTCTTTCGACACTAGCAGCGTAACTTAGCGCCTTTCCCCCGCAGTGGCAACGGGCAGCGTCGGTGGGTCTGCAAGTGTAATTCACAGGGGTGACCACATGCGTTTCAAGAAGCTGGGTAAGAGTGGCCTTTCGGTATCTGTCGTGGGGATTGGCTGCAACAACTTTGGTCAGCGCTGCGATGCAGGCACGACTCAGAATGTCGTGGACGCTGCCGTTGACGCGGGAATCAACTTCTTTGATACCGCGGACATCTATGGGCCTCGCGGGCTCTCCGAGGAATATTTGGGCAAAGCGCTAAAGCAGCATCGGCGTGAGGATCTGGTGATAGCGTCAAAATTTGCGGGGCTGATGGGCAAGGGCGAAGGCATGCGCGGCGCATCTCGCAGCTANATNATGCGTGCGGTTGAGGCNAGCCTTCGTCGCCTGGACACGGACTACATCGACCTTTANCAGCAGCANATGCCGGATGCCGATACGCCGATCGATGAGACCCTCGCNGCACTCGATGATCTGGTNCGGGCAGGCAAGGTGCGNTNTCTCGGCAATTCCAACTACCAGGGCTGGCAGATAGCGCANGCAGACTGGACGGCGCGGTCAGCACACCTCAACAGGTTTGTNAGNGCGCAGAATCTTTACAGCCTGTTGGATCGGAACGTCGAGCGTGAAGTGATTCCAGCNTGCGCTGAGTTCGGCCTGGGTATGCTGCCGTACTTTCCTCTTGCAAGCGGTTTGTTGACGGGCAAGTACAGGCGCGGAGAGGCGCCTCCGCAGGGTACCCGGCTTGAAGCATGGGGAGAGCGAGGCGCGGCCTCACTTTCTGACTCAAACTTCGATGCGGTCGAGCGGCTGGGAGCATTTGCTGCGACGCATGGACGCAGCTTGCTCGAGCTTGCGATGAGTTGGCTTGCCTGTCAGCCAAACGTAACCAGCGTCATAGCAGGCGCAACAAGCGCGGAGCAGGTTGCGGAAAATGCAGCAGCTGGGCTATGGGAACTTTCTGCGGACGAACTTGCGGATGCTTCGAGCGCCACGCAGGGGGACTGAGATGTGTGGTCGGTTCAATGTAGTCAGTGATCCGCTCATGCGCTTGGTGAACATCATCACCGGGGAAGATCTAGTTATTAAGGATCGGCTCAATCTGGCCCCGACCGAAGATGTGCCCGTGTTGCTGAAGACCCGTGCGGGAGATTGGACCGTGCGGGATATGCGGTGGTGGCTTGTGCCTCGATGGAGCGACTCAGCTGCGCCGAAACGCTCTATGTTCAATGCGCGGTCGGAGACGATCGCCAAATCGCGGGCGTTTCGGGATCCGTTTGAACGGCGACGCTGCGTGGTCCTGGCAAGTGGCTATTACGAGTGGGTTATGGTCAATGGGGTTAAGATGCCTAACTACATCGCACCGGCAGACGATCTCGGGTTTGCCTTTGCCGGCCTCTGGGATCGCTGGCAGGGAGAACATAAAGGCGAAGCGGTGACTCTCAATAGCTGCACCATCATAACGGCAGCCGCGTCGCCGGGGATGGACGAGATCCACAGCCGCATGCCGGTCGCGCTCTCCAGTGATCAGGTTGAACGTTGGATAGACAATTGCACGGAACGTGCCGAACTCATCGCCATGTTGGCGCCTGAGTTGCGAATCCGAGTGTCCGTGACGCCCATGTCCACCTACGTGAATAATTCTCGGAATAAAGGTGAAGAGTGTCTTGAGGCTTTGGGCGAGTCCAGCATTCTGCACTGACCGTGCCCGTCTTTTCTTGGCAGGTTCCAGCGCACCACAGTGCTAGCAGCTGGGGTCCTGGCAACCGACGGGAGCGGAGCGCACGGTCGTAGCGGTTTGCTACAATCAGGCTTGATTTTTTTATCAGGACAGGAGCGGCACATGCCCGTCATCGGACAGACTACGTTGAAAGGCGCTTCGGGTCAGGAATACCCGTTTAAGGTGTTTACCTCGGAGACCCGCCTCAACGACTTCATACCGGGCATCTATGCAGTCGTGAAGCAGACGGCCGGCGAAGACGGTGAGAGTACGGTTGATGAGGTGCTGTTTATTGGTACGTCGCAGAACGTTGACGTCGACCTGCAGAAGCATGGCAAGCGTAACTGCTTCGAAGAAAACGGCTTCAATGCTATTTGCCTGCATCGAACCGCTAACAACGATACCCACAAGGCCGTGGCAGAAGACCTGCTGGGGGCGATTTCGCCCACCTGTAACTAGGCCAACCCTAAGCCTGATTAGTGACCACAGACTCGTATAGCTGCAGGCGCATGTCGGATATAAGGTAGCCCTGGACCTGCGTAGTTCCTGTCTAGCCCCCAGCAACGGGCGCTCAGCATTTCGCCCGGGGTTTGGACGTGGTGCGCGCTCAGGCAAAAAACGGAGCACCCACCAAAGTGAGCATGCCATCAGGTGCGCTCCCTCAAGTCGAGAGCGGTCGAATTCTCGCGGCAGGACTTAGTTTCGTTTTGTCTGGCAAGGTTCAATTCGGTTGGCGTTGGTCCGGCGTCAGTAGTCACGATAGTCATCGTGGATGTGACCGCTCTCGGTCCTGCGCACGTTGATGCGCGCATAACCTCTACTGTAACCCACCGGTTCCACTTGGAGTTCGATGTGCTGTACGTAACGATCTTGCGAGAGAAATACTGCGCGGCTCAACCCCGCGTCCATATACCCTTCCAGGTCGTGTAGACGCACGTGGCGGCCATTCCCTAACACCATCCAGGCCTGGCGTACGTGTAGGTCCCGTTTCATACCCTTAAGCTCTATGGCATCCACGTGCTCATTGACATAGATGACAGGATCGCTCAAATGGCGGGTAGGCGTCTTGGATTCGCCGCTCGAAAGAGAAAAAACTAGGAAATAAGGAAAGA
>PAWP01000051.1 GCA_002714125.1 Gammaproteobacteria bacterium | reverse complement strand
AAGATGAAATCTCAACGGGCGGTACCCTCGTCGAGACTGCCAAGACACTAAAGAGCGCAGGCGCCGGGCGCGTCATTGCCGGGGCGACTCACGGCGTGCTGGTTGGCGAGTCCATGAGCCGCCTTGAACAGGCTCCGATTGAGTCACTTATCGTCACCAACACAGTGGCCGTGCCTGACTCGAAACGGATCGAGAAGTTGACAGTACTCTCGATTGCCTCACTGCTGGCCGGAGCGATCCAGCGCATTCATACCGGTGAGAGTGTAGGCGNACTGTTCGAGCCCTGACCTCNGAGCCTATNGCACCGTTCTNCAGTTATNACAANGAGTAGGTTACTAAANCCTGACCGAGCGTCACTCAGCTAGAGATTGTTGAAACCGGCGCGGTACCGGTGCGCAACGTGGCATCCCGCGCCTCGTCCCGGTTGCCGAGCATTTGCATCGCCAGCGCGCGGACCCGGCCTATCTGTGTCCTGTGGATCAACCATCTAACTGACTTATGGATNGGAGTGGTGATCTGTTCCCTTACGGCGGAGCAAGTCCCTCAGAACAATGGCAGGTCAATCCGGCGCCCTTCAACAATCGACAGGCGCACNGCTTCCGTGAACTCCATATATCTCACACCGTCGGCAAAGGACGTNTGCGTCACCGGCTTGCCTTCTCGAATCGAATCGATGAAGTCGTCCTCCACGCGCCAACCACCCTCGGCGGCCGGCTCGACCTCCAGCGGAAGCCAGGCGCCGTCTGCCCCCTCCCGGATCTCACAGCCACCATCAAAAAAACGCACGGCCGCTTTGGTCCCGNACATCTCTACACCNCCGCTTGCACCACTCCCGGCGACGGTACTGAGGTGATACACCGAGGTGGCCCCGTCTTCGTGCCGGGCAATGACGCCCAGACTTTCGGGCACATCTGCAGTACCCGTCTGACCGGTCTCGGCATCCGTGCGCTGNGTGGTGAACGTCTGTCCAAAGGCCAGTACCGACACTTCGTGACCGGCATANCGGCGCAAGGTTTCGTTCAGGATNCCCATCGACATGATGTTATTGCCGGAAAGATCCCGCCGCTGGCGCCACGCCAGTGGCACATNCGGAGTATATGCGCCCGCTAGGCTACGCACGTTGATCTCCAGCCAGTCGCCGAAAAAGCCGTCGGCCACCATCTGCANAACGGTAGGTTCGTACTTCAGGTAAAACGGCGCCGGGACAATCATCGCCACTTTGTCACTGGCCTNCGCGGCCGCGTTCATCTCNCGCGCCTCAGCCAGATTCATCGCCATCCGCGCTTCGGTTAGGACGTGTTTGCCCGCGGCAANCGCGCGCAAGGTGATGGGATGGTGCATATACGGCCAGGTACCGATACACACGGCATCGACGTCATCTGAGTCAACAAGAGACTCCCANGTGTCGAATACCTGGGTGATACCANACTNATCNGCNACTCGTTGAGACGACTCACGTGATCGATTACACACGCCCGTCAGAGTGACGCCCGCAATTGCCTGGAACCCCGGTATATGCCGCAGGCGCGTATTGCCACCTGCACCGACAATCCCAACCCTGACTGCTTCAACCATCGCGCTATTCCCTCAAACCCAATCCGGCGCGAAGAGTACCAGCCATTTCCGGCAGATGTATCGCGTCCACCTTGCGCGATCGAGCCGTTCTCGAGATGGGACCAACGCGCTAAGCCAACCTCAAGCCAGACAGGCATACCGCCAACCATGGAGAACAAATTCGCAATGCCCCACGACTTTGACTTGAGCGCCACACGGGCACTCGACGCTTCGTCCGGTCAACTGCAATAGAAAGTTATATCGCTGACTTTCGGGACCTCGTACGCATGGCAATCGATGAACTCCATCGGAGTCCTGGGCGTCCGGGCACCAGCGTCACCAACGCACCGACGAGCGGCAGCCAGCTCTAGTACTACCCACACAAACACCACGATGTAGCCGCTCTCGACGAAGAACATCAGGCAGCTTTCATATGCTGATCTCCCCTCCCTATTGCCACGGTTCCGTGAGGCGGTCTGCTACAGCGAAACCGATCTGTGCCGCGTTACAAGAGTGCGCTCGTGCTACTTAGCGCAGATCGAGTGCATCGCCAGAAATACGACCGGACCGACCGCAGAATTCTTCGCGTGTCATCGCGAGCATCAGGTCCGCGTCATCCACGTTGATCCAGGTACGCGCACCGTCCGGTGTAAGACAGGCCATATGCGCAACGCTCGGCGCCTCGGCCCCATACATTACCGCATACGACTCTACGATCACGTCGCCCGCGTAGCCGGCCAGACATTCCCGTGCCGGCAGTGCGTCAATCTGTGGTTGCACGTTGCGCCATTCGAAGTCGCGCGCCGGTGGTGTTGCCGAGTAGATGCCGTGTGCGTGCTTGTAGAGGTTCCCACCGTTGGCAGTGATCAGCCCCTTTGTACCCNGGTTGGCACGCAGCATATCAGCCATGCAGGCAATGCTGTGCATGACATAGTTGTTGAGTGGGCCCCCGTTGAAGGTAAGCCCGCCCGTGACCGTCAGATCGCGCTCCTCACCAAGCCCCAGTTCCATCGCCGCCACCTGTACCGCCGAGGGGAAACAGCTGTAAAGGTCGACATAGTCAAGGTCCTCTGGACCAACGCCGGCAAGCTCGTAGAGCGTCTTGCCAATCAGCCGGATGCCCGGCGACGTATGAAAGTTGTCGCGAACCGATGCAGAGAAATGGTCCTGGCCCTCAACGCCGACATGTGGATACACGAACCGACTTTCATCAATCCCCAACTCCCGTGCCTTGGCAACGGATGTCACTATCAGCGCAGCGCCCATGTCGACAGCATTGTTGGCGTTCATCAGCTTCGGGTAAGGGTAGCTGACCGCGCGATTGGTGGCCGAGGGCGTCGCAATCTCCTCCGCTGACAGGTTGTAGCCGATCCACGCCGTCGGATTGCGCTGGGCGACATCGTTGAAGCGAGACCAGAGCCCCGATACCCGCTGCATATGTCCGGCCATCGTCTCTCCACGAGCATGCCGGATTGCGTTTTCATACATAGGGTACACCTGGATCGCAGTGCGGATGCCCAGGGCGACCTCATGGTTATGGTGTTCGCTTTTCTGCGCGTGACCAAANACGACGTCAGGCTCACCCTGTNCCGCAGTGGCAGCAAGTGTGACACCCGCCTTACGCGCTTTGGCTGCGCTGTAACCGTTCTCAGCCCCCGTGATCAGCACAAGCTCCACGTCTCCGGCTAAAACGTCCCTCGCCGTCTGATGCATAAGGGCCTGGTTCTGGTTGCCGCCGAACAAGGTACCAACCGTCTGCACACGCTCAGCACCAACGCGCTCCGCAATCCAACGAGCCGGGTTCCCATAGTCCCAAACGCCGCGAATGACTCGTACGGAGTCCACTTTGGACAAAAGCGAGACGCCTGTGTCTGACTCGGCAAGTCGGCAGGCACGCAGCATCATCTGGATGGGTTCCAGACTCTCGGCAAGATCGGTGACAGGATGTTTGAGCTGGCCAACGCCAACAAGAACGGGGGTCCGCGGGTTGATGTCCATAGTCGCTGCATGCCGTTGCGAGGCGCGAAGAAAACCACCGGAGTTGAGGCAGTGTCAATGTCCGAACCTGTCAGGCCGTGCAGCGTCGCGGATCGCGCAACATACGTTGACCGTGGCGCGCCTGCCGCTAATATTATTGATGTAAGAACTAATCCCTGGGGGATATGCAACTGACAACGCGTTACACGCTGGTGCTGTCGCCTATGGCAACTCTGACACTACCGCAAGCCGCAGCGCCAGTGTCTCGGCCACCTCGTCGTGACAGAAGGACGGCTGACTTGCAGCACATCAGACCTGATGCGCCGCCGGCCGGCAAGGCCAGCTCCTGCTCAAGCAGCATTTTGAAAGCAGGAAAGTCAGCGACGGAGACGTCGTCTCGAATCGCGCAGACGTTGCCCGCGGGTGTCAAGCTGATGGCGCATACGTGACGGCTCCCGTAACTCGTCATTTATATGCAAGTATGCTTAGCGGCTCTTGTCCAGAAGCTCTTGTTCCTGGCCACCACGATGGCAAACCGGGCACGATTTTCGCCTTGACCCTGATAGGCGCGCCAACAAGAATCACCCAATGAAACATGCNGCCACCCGTGCCGACAGAGGAACATGAGCTCAACCAAACGCCCACGCGTCTCCCGCGCTCCGCTCGATCTGAGTCCGGCCAGGCTGTTGCGCGTGTTCTTCAAGAGCGACCTCATGGTGACCACGCTGGCCATCCTGTTCTACACGGGCTTTATGTGTGTAGTCATGTTCTTTCTCACCTGGGCGGTTTACAACGAACGCTACGGCATCACCGTAGGGGACTTCTTTCTCCTGGCCTTCTGACATGACCAAACCCCCAACGCCTCCGGTCGACGTCCTGCTGTTTGATCTCGGCGCTGTGCTCATTGACATCAGCTTTGACGCCATCTTCGAAGCCTGGGGCGCAAGCTCGGGCNTCGCGGCGCGGACGCTNAAGTCGCGGTACGAGATAGACGCGGCATACAAAGATCATGAANGGGACNTGCTCGACGCACCTGCCTATTGGNAGTCACTTAGGGAGTCAATTGGTATCGACCTTTCGGACACCGACTTCCACAAAGGCTGGAACGCCATTTTCCAGGACGAAATCACCGCCGTTACCAGCCTGCTTGATCAACTGCATCTTCCGCTCTATGTATTCAGCAACACCAACCGTGTCCACCAGGAACACTTCGAGACGACCTTCGCTGCGACGCNGAGACCATTCAGACGCGTGTTTACCTCAAACGACCTCGGAGAACGCAAGCCCGACGCCGCTGCATTCCTCAAAGTAGCTGCCGAGATTGGTGCCGTACCGGAGCGGATACTATTCTTCGATGATTCGGCCGAGAACATCACCGGCGCCGTCGGCGTGGGGATGCAAACATGCCACGTCACTCAGCCGGCCGCAGTCGGCGCGGAACTAGTAAACCGGGGCCTCCTGCCGTGACGGAGACAGCGCGCAGCGTAACCAAGCCCTCGGGGAAGCTGGGATGGGCGCCAGAACCGTTTGGACCGCAACTTTTGTTGAATCGGCAGTACCGGATTTCCCTACTGCTNATTGGGGGAGGCTGACCATGACATCACGCCCCCATCTCGTACCGCTCTGGAAGGTCTCAGCGCCAGGTGCGCAGGGCACCGATACGCTGGACATCCCCGCGCTGTCGGTGCATTTGCCTGACCCATCACTCGCATCCGGTGCCGCGGTCCTAGTCTGCCCGGGCGGGGGCTACCGGATTCTGGCATCCGACCACGAAGGCCTGCAGGTAGCTCGCTGGCTGAACCGCATCGGTATCGCTGCCTATGTCCTGCGGTATCGGCTGGGCGAGACATACCACTCAGAGACGTCACTGCTCGACGGGCAACGCGCCATGCGATGGATCAGGGCCCGCGCGGTGGAAGACGGTGTCGANCCCGTTCGCGTTGGCATGTTGGGCTTCTCAGCGGGCGGGCATCTGACTGTCAACGTNGGTACCCGCTGGGACGANGGCGATCCAGGCGCAACGGACCCTGTTGAGCGCGAGTCCTGCCGNCCGGCTTTTCTAGTCCCGGTGTACGCGGTCGTCAACGGTATCGTCCGCGGGCGCAAGGCAGATGAATACCTGCCCGCAGATACCCGTGTTGATGCCAGCACCCCACCAGCCTTTGTCATGCATACCCACGAAGACTCGACTGTGCCAGCAAACCAGGCACTGCTGTTTTACGACGCATTGCGCCGGGCAGGCGTGCAGTCTGAACTGCACGTGTTTGGCTATGGCGAACACGGCGCCGGACTGGGCACGGGCGACCCTGACCTGGCTGCGTGGCCCANCCTGCTGCAAAACTGGCTGCGCCGTGCAGGCTTTCTCAGCGCGAAACCAAGATTTTCCCTGCAAGGCAGGATCACGGCCTCTGGCGAGGCACTGGGCATGTGCTGGGTAACCTTCCGGCCCCACGACCCCAATGCGCCCCTGGCGCGGGAGAAGTTCAACCGAACCAACGCGGGCCACTTCGAGATCCCGGCAGAGGCGGGCCCTACAGCCGGGCCGCATACCTGCGAGGTGCACTACATTTCAGCAAGGTACCCACACTCCCGTGACGGCGGTTACACTCTGGAGGATGCCCGTTCGTTTACGCGTGAGGTCTGGCTTAAACCGGGCAAGATATTCGAGTGGGATATTGGGGCGCTATAAACAGCCGATGAGATAGGAGGCACCGTGAAAATTGAACCCTCAGGCGCAACGCTGGGCGCCGTTGTCACAGACATCGATCTGAGCACCATCACGGCGGAGTCGTTCCCGGAAATTGAGTCTGTCTGGAACCAATATGGTGTACTGGTGTTTGCCGACCAACATCTTTCGGATGCAGAACATTTGGCATTCAGCCGGCTGTTTGGCCGCCTGGAGGCCGGGCTGAAGCGCAGTGCCGGCGGGACCGGCCTTGGCCGGATCACTAACGTAAGAGCAGACGGTTCGGTTGCCCAGCCGGACAGCCTTCAAGTGCGATTCCACCAGGGCAATCTACAATGGCACTCTGATAGCAGCTACAAGTGCGTCGGCGCAAAAGCCTCCCTGCTTGCCGCACACGTCGTCCCCAAAACAGGNGGCGAAACCGAGTGGGCCGACATGCGCGCNGCATGGGATGCACTGGACACAGCCACCCAAACCTACCTTGAAGGCAAAATTGCAGTGCACAGCTACCGCTACAGTCATTCCTGGCACGGNGGCCTCGAAATCATCGGCCAAGATGATCTTGAGCAACTGCCACCGGTTGAGCACCCAATAGTGCGCGTGCACCCGAGCACAGGCCGCANAAACCTNTTTGTCGGTCGCCATGCCAGCCACATCCTCGGTGAAANCGAGCAGGAGAGCCGCGCACTNCTCAAGCGCCTCACCGAAGAAGGCGCGCAAGCCCCCAGAACCTGGAAGCACACCTGGAGACCTGGCGATATTGGAGTCTGGGACAACCGCTGCGTGCTGCACCGTGGNCACGAGTGGCCGCTTGATCAGCCCCGGGTCATGGCCCGCTCAACGGTAGCGGGAGAAACCCCCGACAACCCCTGGGTGCTTGAAGAGGCCGTTTGAATCTGGAGCTACGCGGTCAGTTGCTGGCGCGCTCCGCCAGCCAGCTCTGCAATGAATCCTAGCGGACAAGGTCCGCACCCGCGTCCTGGCAATCAGCGAGCGCTCCGGCAAGAACGTTGCCCGGTCCCAGTTCAGGACCGCGCCATCACGAGCCGATAGCTCGCTTCCAATGCCTTCAAGATCAGCAGCTGAGCGGCCCGTTGTCGTGATCTCGTGCAAGCGCGGCCATTCCACGCTCGACCAAGGCTAGGTCCAGCGGTTCAAACCCGGATTCTGCACAACCCACCGCGGTTCAGGCTGGCGCTGGTTTGCATAGTCAACCCCGATGTCATCGTAGTAGATCTAAGCCACCCAACCCGGCATTGTTGTGCTGGGACTGACATTGCATCTTCTGCGAAGCGCAGGCCCGGACTGCGAGCCTGCTATACCAACCAACCGAATACGGTCCGTGGCTGAGAAGACCGAGCAGGGTCATCTTCACCCTGCCACCTACTGCAAAGGGACAACTCGGCCTTCAGTCCACCATTTCCTCATCCAGGAGACAGCTATGCGAACTCGTTCTCGACCCGAGTTACCCAATAGTCAGCATCGAACGACTCATCGCCGAGCAGATAGCGCCAGAATCGGATTCGGTTGATGAACTCGATTCGCCCGGTGTCACCTTCGAACCAGGGCTCCCCGCGAGTCAGTTGCTGATGAATCGGATCAATGTCAGAGACGCTGGCACGCCAGAATATGGGACGCTGCTCAAAATGATCCGCCCCCAGGTCAGAGTGATCCCACAGCCGGCACTGGCGCTGCGTCGGGCAAAGGCGAATCTTGAACATGTAGCGCAAACGATCGGACTGGTTGAGCCCACCGCCGTGCCAGATTCCCATGTGGGTAAAAAGCAAAGTTCCAGCCGGGCAGACAACGTGCTGCTGCCCGCTGACGTTCTGGTACCTCGCTATCGCAGACTCGCTGACAACCCGTAGATGGCTGCCTGGCAGGTAACGCGTGCCACCCATCTCTCGGGTCACTTCATGCGGGAAATACATGATTTGCATGTCGAACGCTTGGCGTGGGTCGATCGTCGAATCTTGGTGCGTATGTTGAGACGCATGGCGCCGACCAGAGTCTTTGAAGAAGCGTGGCGGGAATGTCACGTGCAGAAAATGATGGTCCAGTACACAGTGGCTACCGACTAGAGAGACCACTGCGCCCGCAACCCGGGGGAGCGCCATCAAGCGCGAGAGCGCACTGCCAGCAGGGTACGCGGCGCCGAGTGGGGTACCGGCTTTGACGACAGGTATGGCGCTGCTCTTCTGGATGCGCCCGTAGTGCTCGGCAACGCCCTCAATCTCGCTTTCGTCCAAGTGGCCAACGTCGTCTAGGAACTGCCGATTAATGGCGTCAGGCACAACCGCCTCCATCTTAAGCACGCCACGCGCGGCAAACTCGGCCATCTGAGCGCTGGTGAGCAGCTGTCCCGCCACCCCGGACTCTCCCTTACTTTGCATGGTTATTCCTACTCCGGTGTGGGGTAGAGTTTTTCGAAAAAGAACTCATATTTGAGATAGCCGGTACGAAACTCATCACCCGTACCGTGTTGGATGAGGGGGCTCGCCTGGATCAGCCGCCAACCGTCCTCAAGCGCTGCCAGCCCGGTGGCGTAGGGTGGTTCGTCCTCGTCACCAGCCATGCGTCGGGATTGCCCGGTACCGTCGTACAAGGCCCAGGCAATCACTCCGCTATCCAGGGCGGATGAGCCAAGATAAAGCACCAGCACCTGCTGGCGTAGATTTTCTTTCGGCGCTGCCACATCGTATTCCTAGCGTGTAGGCCAAGATAGTAACGCAAGCAGCGACTCGCACCGTTGCACCAGGTCGCGTTACGCTTGGCACGCCAGGGGGCATGAGGATCAGGGACGACACCAGCACTCAATCACAGGAAAAGAAGATATCGCCATGCAGAACATTGAAAACAAAATTGCTGTTGTTACGGGAGCCGCCTCCGGTATCGGCTTGGGGATTACCCGGGCCCTAATTGCCGAAGGCGTGCACGTCGCAATGCTCGACGTCGAACAAAGCGCGCTCGAAGCCGCGTACGCCACCCTCCCTGCCACCAACGTCGACGTCCAGAAGCACGTGTGTGACGTTTCCAGCCGAAATGCCGTAGGCGCAACCGCGGAGGCCATCAACGCCCACTACGGCAAGATTCACATACTCTGCAATAACGCGGGCGTCGTTGCCGGCGGACCGGTGGGTGAATTAACTTACGATGACTGGGACTGGGTGATCGGCGTGAATCTGCAGGGCGTCATCGCAGGATTACAGGAGTATGTACCGCTGATCAAAGCGCACGGAGAAGGCGGCCACATCGTCAACACAGCTTCCATCCTCGGGCATCTAACCGGTCCTCGGCAGGCGATCTATGCGGCAACCAAATACGCCGTCGTGGGGCTATCGGAGTCCTCCCGCGCCGACCTGGAACCACACAACATAGGCGTCTCGGCACTGTGCCCAGGCATGATCGCCACCAACATCATTGGCTCCGATCGCAATCGTCCAGACAGTCTGCAAGAGACCGGCTCGGACTTTGTCGAAGGGATGCGCGACGCCATCACCACGACGTTCAAAACCCAAGGTCTGAACCCTGACCGCGTGGGTGAACAGGTCGTGCACGGTATCCGCAACAACAAACCTTTCATCTTCACCCACGCAGGCCTGAAGGACGGCATCGAGGCTCGATTTCAGACCATCATGGACAGCTTTGACGGCAGCGAGGCGGACGGCGGCTCGCTGGGCGATCTGCAGTAGCAGCGGCTTGTTGTAACGACTCGGTGCAGCCCGCCTGGCCGGCCGGCCGCCGCATCAGCCGTTCATGTAAACGATTTGCGTTTCCTCAGCTCAGCAATCGCAAAGCCGCGCAAGTTGTCCATCTCCAGCGCATCGTCAGGTTGGAAGCCGGGTTTCTCCTAAAAGCGAATTGCCCCATCGTTGCCCCCACCGNCCACAAAGCGGCTTCACGGAAACCTTACGCTGCCAGGTCAGCGGTGTGGCGTACTCGCTCCCTCACCAAAGCTTGCAGCAGTAAAGGGCTCCGAGCTAACCCATCACGGCGGGCACACCCGCGCCGCGTAACTTCTGCGTCCACGCATATCCAGTCAGATCGCCGGCACGCTCCACCACCCGAATCCCGGATCGCTTTGGTGTCTGCAGGGTTCTGGTCNACCCGGCCACCCGCTGTGGCACCGACAGTGCATTCAAATAAGTTGTCGGCGTCAGACCAAGATAGGCTTCCCACCAGCCATGCGCGTGCAATTCACCGATTCCATCAGCGTCCTGCGGAATGACACGTCGGATATGCGGCACAACGATGAACCAAAGCTTTACTCCACCAGATGCGCCCTGAGCACGTCCTCATCAAACTCGATGCCGAGTCCCGGACCGGTGGGTGGAACAATGAACCCGTCTTCGAAAACCAGCGGCTCTTTGAAGATCTTCTTGTGCAGCGGTCCCTGATTCGCTTCCTGAATCATGAAGTTGGGTGAACANGTGTCGATCTGAATCGCGGCGGCNGCGGCNACAGGACCGCAGTACATGTGCGGCGCGATGACGGCATAGTGCGCTTCCGCCATGCTTGCAATCTTCTTCGCCTCGGTGATGCCACCGCACTGGCCAACGTCAAGCTGCAAAATCTGTGCAGCCTGGGCCTCAAGGACCTTCGCAAACTCATACTTCGTTACAAGGCGCTCGCCGGTGGCAATTGGAATGCTGGTGTGCGCGGCCACCCGCGCCATCTCGTCGACGTTCTCGGGCATGACCGGCTCTTCGAACCAGAACGGGTGATAGGGCTCCAGAAAGTCAGCTACGCGAATCGCGCTGTAAGTGGTGAGCTGACCATGGGTCCCGATCCCGACCTCAAGTTGGTTACCGACCGTGTCGCGAATGGACTCGAAGATCTTTGCCGCATTCTCGATCTCCCAGATCGGAATATCTCGAATAGGATGCAGCGGCATGAAGGGATCGATCTTACAAGCGGAGTTGCCTTCCTCCAGCAGTTTCGCAGCCACCTCGCCGGCACGCTCCGGGTGCTCAACCAGGCCCTCGCTGGGCATGTACGCGTAGGCCCGCAGTTTCTCCCAATATTGCCCACCAAGTAGGTTATAGATCGGCTGGCCAGCCGCCTTACCGGCTATGTCCCAAAGCGCCATGTCGATAGCGCTGATGACCGGAGTCGCAAAGAGACTCGGATGCCGCAGATCATGGCGCGTGCCGTACATTTTGTCCCAGATCAGCTCTATGTTCAGCGGGTTTTGGCCAATCACAAATTGGCCGACAAACTCCTCAATCATCTGCACATGGGTCTTGATGTCTTTCAAATGGTTCGAGTAAGCGCTGCCCGCAATCCGTTCGCCCAGACCGACGATTCCCTCATCGGTGTGCAGTTCGAGAAACAGGAAGTACTTGCCGCCGATGTAGGGCTTCTCAGCTTCAACTACCATTGTTTTGAGATCAGTAACTTTCATGACATCCCTTTAGCGTCTGTTGTTTTGGTTCGTACTATGATGGTTGAGTTTCACGGGCATCATACGCTCAGGCCAAACCAGCGCGCCGGTCACACGTTCGCAAGCAAACCGTCGGCCATCTTCTCGGCAATCATGATGGTCGCCGCATTCGTGTTGCCTGAAACGACATAGGGCATGACCGAAGCGTCCGCGACATAGAGGCTATCTACCCCGTCCACTTTCAGGGATGGGTCCACAACCTTGCCAATCGCACATGTGCTGGTCGGGTGATAGGTCGTCGTGGCATCACCACGAATGTAATCAAGCAGCGCATCATCAGAGGCTACATCCAGGTCCGGTGCAGGTGACATACGGCGCGTGACGTAGGCACGCATTGAGGG
>PAWP01000050.1 GCA_002714125.1 Gammaproteobacteria bacterium | reverse complement strand
GTACGAATGGCTACCTGCCGGCCCCGGCCGCTTACTCTTCCCTGCATCTTCGGCGGTTGGGGTATCAGACGTCAGGCTGCTATCCCTTGAATATGCGCGGCTTCTTCTCGGCACATCTCCGGCGAACCCAATAGTTGCCGGTTAAAGCCAATGCGCTTGAACCAGTAGTGCAGTCCCACGAGGTCCGTAAAGCCCATACCGCCATGGACCTCGGTCGATGTGCGCGAGACTTGGTATCCAACCTCCGACAGGTGCGCTTTCGCGTGGCAAGCCAATATGCGTTCCTCTTCCGGCACTTCATCAAGTGCATGGCCGGCATACCAGATCATCGGCCGGCAGGGTTCGAGTCCTGCGGCCATCTCGGCGCACATGTGCTTGACCGCCTGGAAGGAGGCAATGACACGGTTGAACTGGGTTCGCTGCTTCGCGTACTCGATGGACTGATCGAGCATGCACTGTGCTGCCCCCAGAGTATCGGCGGCGAGAGCAACGCGACCCGCGTCCAACGCCTTTGTGAACACCACTACGTCGTCGCTCACAAGGGTTGCCGGTGAGTTCTCGAACCTGAGTTCCGCCGTGGAACGGGTGCGATCGACGGTATTCAGCGTTTCACGGGTCACACCGCTGGCATCTGCCGCAACGAGGTAGATCGCCTTGGTGGCAGTTGTGACGAGGTACTGATCGGCCTCGGCGTCGAGTACAAACAGCGCCTTGCCGCTGATGGTGCCGTCGCCTGCGGTAATGCCTGCGTCCAGCCGGGCACCGATGGCCTCACCAAAGGCCACGCCAACCCGGGTTTCGCCGCCGGCGATTTCGCCCAGCAGCCCGTCGTGCCCGCCCGCACCCACGAGCACTGTCGGCGCAATTACCGCGCTGCTCAGAAAGGGCGCAGGGGCAATATGATGGCCGAGGCTTTCGGCCACAACCGCCGCGTCGAGGTAGCCGAGGCCAACCCCGCCTGCCGACTCCGGAATCAGTATCCCGGGGATGCCAAGCTCGGCTAGGCCGTGCCAGATAGCAGCGTCGGTGGTATCGCCCGTTGCGACTTTGCGTACCTCATCCAGCGGGTATTGGTCCGCGAGAAATCGATTGACGCTGTCCTGCAGGAGCGTCTGTTCTGATGACAATCCAAAATCCATGACTGGCTCCCTCAGACCTGTGCTGCTTCGACTTTCGGCTCTTTCGGCATGCCGAGGCCACGTTCGCTGATGATATTTTTCTGAATCTGGGACGTGCCGCCCCCGATGATCAGCCCGAGGAAGTACATGTACTGGTACTGCCAGGAACCGTTGCCCCGGGTGTACGGATTACCATGGAAGGAGAGGCCGATTTCACCCATAGCGTCGATCGCGAGACCTTCGAGTTCATGCCGCAGTTCCGTGCCCTGCAGCTTCACGATCATTCCCGCAAGGGTGGTGTCCTGGTTCTTGTTGATTCGGTTTGAGAAGAGACGCATGTCGTTGTACTTCATGGCGAGCACACGACCTTGAATCTTCATGAGCCGGTCGCGGAACACCGGGTTGTCGATCACGCGTTCGCCGTTAACTGTTTCTTCCTGCATGAGCCGGGTCACGCCGTTCAGGCGCGCCTGCGCGGCGTCGGGTGGAGCGAGCGAGCCGCGCTCGAAACCAAGAATTGCGTTGGCCACCTGCCAGCCCTGACCGCGGTTGCCCACCATCTGGCGCTTGGGTACCCGCACGTCGGTGAAGAAGACCTCGTTGAAGTTGGCGTTGCCTGTCATGTCCACTAGCGGGCGAATCTCGATGCCCGGCGTGTCCATCTTGAACAGCAGGAAGGAGATCCACTGGTGTTTGGGGGCGTACGGTTCGGTGCGGACCAGGCAAAAGATCCAGTCGGCAAGATGTGCGGTGCTGGTCCAGATCTTCTGGCCGTTGACCACCCACTCATCGCCATCAAGTTCCGCTTTCGTGGTGAGGCTCGCGAGGTCGCTGCCTGCGCCGGGCTCTGAATAACCTTGGCACCACACCATTTCGCCGCGAATCGTCGGACCCACAAATTCTGTCTTTTGCTCTTCCGTGCCCATTTCGAGCAGCACCGGCGTCAGCATGGAGATGCCCTGGCCACCGAGACCCGTGTTGATCTGCTCGGTCGAAAACTCCTCGGCGATGATCCTGGACTTAAGAATGTCAGGCTTGGCGCCGTGGCCACCGTAGGCGGCAGGGATGGTTCGTGCCGCGTACCCTCTTTCGATCAGCAGCTTCTGCCAGGCAAGGGAATCCTCGCTGCGCATGTTGCCGCTTTTTGGCTGTTTGTCGCGGTTTTCGCTGATGAACTTGCGAACTTCCTCGCGGAAATCGGCGTACTCGGCGCCGTATGAAAGGTCCATGCATGACTCCGTTTTGTACGCGCCTGCCTCACGGCGCGGGGCCGTGAAATCTACCACAGAGACTCACCATCCGCTGGATTTGTGATAGGTTTCCGAGCGGTTTTTGGTGGTCTATTCGTGAAACGTGGGAGCCACGTTCGAGTGGCTCGGTTCCTGACATCCAATCGAGCATGGTGTGGCATTTTTCGACATTGTGTGATCAATGGGAGCAACCTGTGATCAAGAAAGTGCTGGTGGCCAATCGCGGCGAGATTGCTTGCCGAGTCATTCGCTCGGTGCAAGCCGCGGGCTACAGTGCGGTCGCTGTGCATAGTGACGTCGACGTAGGGGCGCCGTTTGTGGCGTTGGCAGATGAGTCGGTGGCCCTGGGTGGCAACACCTCTGCTGACACCTACCTCAACATCGAAAAGATTGTCGGGGCCATGGCCGCCTCCGGCGCGGATGCCGTACACCCAGGTTATGGTTTCCTTTCGGAAAACGCCGCTTTTGCTACCGCTTGTGCTGAGGCGGGGGTTAATTTCATCGGACCATCCCCGGCAGCGATCGATTCCATGGGGGACAAGGCAGCCGCGAAACGCATCATGCTGGATGCGGGCGTGTCCTGTATTCCTGGCTATCAAGGTGACTCGCAGGACGATGCGACACTCGCTGCCGAGGCGGAGATGATTGGTTACCCAATCATGGTGAAAGCTGCCGCAGGCGGTGGTGGGCGCGGTATGCGACTTGTGAATTCGGCGGATGACTTTGCGGAGGCGCTTGGCTCGGCGCGTAGTGAGGCGTCCAGCGCGTTTGGTAGCGAGGCCATCATTCTGGAGAAGGCAGTGGTCGGCTCTCGCCATATTGAGATTCAGGTCGCGGCTGACAAACACGGTAATGTCATTCACCTTGCGGAACGGGACTGTTCGGCACAACGTCGGCATCAGAAGGTGATTGAGGAAGCACCCTCACCCTTCATGACTGAGGAGTTGCGCGCGGCCATGGGAGCAGCCGCGGTCCTAGCAGCTAAAACTGCGGGGTACGAAGGGGTTGGTACGGTCGAGTTTTTGGTCGACGGTGATCGCGGCTTCTACTTCCTCGAGATGAATACCCGGCTGCAGGTGGAGCACCCGGTGACTGAGCTAGTGACCGGGGTTGATCTGGTCGACTGGCAGTTGCGCATCGCATCCGGTGAGCCGTTACCCATGAGCCAGGATGAGCTCAGCCTCACGGGTCACTCGATTGAGGTGCGCATCTACGCCGAAGACCCGACACGGGGATTTATTCCGCAGACCGGCCGCCTAGGCGTGTTCAAGCCTGCCACCGGACCTGGGGTGCGGATCGATCATGGGGTTGACACCGGCTCTACGGTCTCACCCTTCTACGACTCAATGCTCGCCAAGCTCATTGCATGGGGGCGCGATCGCGAGGAAGCGCGCAGGCGTCTGGTCCGGGCGTTAAGTCAGACCACCGCGCTTGGCCTCACTACCAACAAGACCTTTCTGATCCAGCTGCTGTCTGAAGCGGACTTCATTGCAGGGGATGCCACTACAGCATTTATTGACGATGCCCTGCTCGAGCGTACCAGCGCCAACACGTCGCTTGAAGACGTGGCGCTTGCCGCGGTGGTCCTCGACCGTGGTGCAGGCGCGATGCCGAACTGGAGCAACTCCGAACACATGGTTACGTTCGAGCAGCTGCGCTCGGGTGAGGTCGAGTACAAGGTGGTCTACCAGCAGACGCCAGCGGGTTATGCGGTCACGGTGGGCGAGGCGACTTTCGAGATCGATGTGGCTGCCTGTGTCGATGGGACCATTGCATACGCCATAGGCGGTGTCGCGCGCGAGGCGCGCTACCTGCTGCAGGGTGATGTGATTGGGCTGGATGTGGGTGCCCGGTCGGTGCATTACGAGCGGCTTACCTATGCCCCGGCACGCTCGGCGGATGCCGCCGGTAGTGGCCGGATCACCGCCACCACCGAAGGCCTCGTGACCGATGTGCTTGTTGCGGAGGGTGATCAGGTGCAGAAAGGGCAGACCCTCGTGGTCGTGGAGGCCATGAAGATGGAACACCGGCATACGGCCGACGGTGACGGTGTGGTTGCCGCGGTTGGTACGGAAACGGGCCAGCAGGTGAAACTCCGCCAGCTGCTTGTTGAACTTACCCTCGAGGAGGACGCGTCATGACCATTCTCGAAACCGCGCTCGATACCAATTCCGAGGCGTTCAAAACTAATGTCCAGTTCATGCAGGACTATGTAGAGAAGATCCGCGTTGTGGAGCGCAATATCCGCAAGAGCGAGGAGGCCTATCGCGAGCGAGCAACCCGGCGCGGTAAGCTGTTGCCTCGTGAGCGGCTGGCGCACTTGCTGGATCGGGGTTCGCCGTTCCTTGAACTCTCATCGATTGCCGGCTACCGCATGGATGGCGATAAAGACGGCTCAACTGCGGGCGGTAATATTGTGGTTGGGATCGGCTATGTATCAGGCCGGCGGGTACTGGTCATGGTGTGGAACTACGCGATCCGCGGCGGCACAATCAGTTCTGTGACTACGCGCAAGAACCTGCGCCTGCAGGAGATTGCTTTCACGAATCGCCTGCCAGTCATCTCGCTCTCAGAGAGCGGCGGTGGCAATCTAGCCGGCGGCGGTGATCCGGACCCCTGGGGTGTGCACGGCTTTCTCGACGGTGGGCGCGTCTACTGTCAGCAAGCCGAACTCTCTGCAGCGGGCATTCCCCAGGTGACGGTCTCGCATGGCAACGCTACCGCTGGCGGCGCCTATCAGGTTGCGCTTTCAGACTATGTCGTGCTGGTGCGAGGGCAAACTCAGCTTTTTCTCGCTGGGCCGCCACTACTAAAGGCAGCGACCGGTGAAGTGGCTGATCATGAAACCCTCGGCGGTGCCGAAATGCACGCCACCGTTTCGCAGACGGGGGAATACCTTGCTGAGGACGATGCTGACGGCATTCGGATGGCACGTGCGATTGTTGCCGAGTTCCCGCCTGATGCCGGTGAATCGTTGGTAAGGGACTCGGAGGTCGAGGAGCCACTTTACCCGGCGGAGGAACTGCGTGGCATTGTCTCAGAGGATAAGCGCATCCCCTACGACATGCGAGAAGTCATCATGCGTGTGGTCGACGGTTCGAAGTTCCACGAGTTTGAACCCACAGTTGACCAGCACACGGTTTGTGGCCACGCGCGTGTGGGTGGCTGGCGGATTGGGGTCATCACCAACAATGGCCCGATCACACCGCAAGGCGCGAAGAAGGCGAGCCACTTCCTCCAGTTGTGCGATCAGAGCGATACCCCGATGTTGTTCCTCCACAACACCACGGGCTTCCTGGTTGGCACAGAAGCGGAACACAATGGACAGGTAAAGCATGGTTCCAAGATGATTCAGGCGGTCGCGAACTTCCATCCGCCTAAGGTCAGTATCATCGTGGGTAACTCCTATGGCGCGGGCAACTATGCGATGTGTTCAAAGTCGCTGAAGCCTGAGTTTGTCTTCTCTTGGCCTACCGCGCGCCAGGCCGTGATGGGCGGAGCCCAGGCGGCCGGAGTCATGCGAATCGTGGCTGAAGACCGCGCCGCGCGGAACGGCAATTCGCTTTCGGATGAGGAGGTGGCCGGCCTCGAAAAGCAAAGCGAACGCATCATCTCCGGCATGGAGTTTTCGAGCGAGGCCATGAACTGCTCGTCTCGCATGATGGACGATGGGATCATTGACCCAGCCGATACTCGAAACACAATCCTGTTTGCGCTTGAGACGGCGCTAGAGACGCCTTATCGGGGCACTGTTCCTAATTCGTTTGGCGTGGCGCGCCTATAGTCATGGCCACTTAGTGAGGAACTAACTTTGAGTACAACCCAGTCCGAGCTGGATGATTTTCGCGCTGAAGTATCGGCGTGGATGACCGAAAACAAGCCAAAGCAGCCGGAATTTCTGCTGCCCGAGACCTTCATGGAGGTGGGTAATGACAGCCAGTTCGAGTTCCTTCGGGACTGGCAGAACAAAGTGTATGAGGCGGGTTACCTGGGTATGGCCTGGCCCGAGGCATACGGCGGGCGCGGCCAGCCGCAGGCCTTTCAGGACATCGTGACCCGGGAGATGGCACGCCAGCGTGTGCCATTCATGACCAATACGATCGGGCTCAACTGGGCTGGGCCGCTCATCCTGCACATGGGTACAGAAGAGCAGAAGCAGAAATACATCAAGGGAATCCTGTCAGCCGAAGACATCTGGTGTCAGGGTTTCTCCGAGCCTGATCACGGCTCAGATTTGGGCAACGCCCAGACCCGGGCGGTGCGCGACGGTGACGATTACATCATCAACGGCTCTAAGATCTGGACGAGCCTCGGCACATATGCGAAGTACATGATCCTGCTTGCGCGAACCAGTACCGAAGGCGACAGCAAGTATGCGGGTCTTTCGTACTTCCTGATCCCAATGCGGGTACCGGGGATCGACCCCAAGCCGATCCAAAAGCTGACCCGCGAATACGGTTTTTGCCAGACCTACTTTGACGGTGCGCGGGTGCCGGCTGACACACTGATGGGTAAAGAAGGCGAAGGCTGGCAAATCGCCATGACGACGCTGACTTTCGAGCGGGGTGCGGCTAGCGGGCAGGCCGGGGGGCTGTCCGCGATGGATCTCAACATGGGTGACGTGCTGGGGCTCGCACGGCGTGCCCAGCGCGGCGGCGGCGTCGCGATCGAAGATCCGCTCATCCGTGATCAACTGGTGGATCTGTTGATTGAAGAACGCGGCAACCAACTCACGGCGGCGCGCTCACGGGTCAAGGCGCTCACCTCTGAGCGACCCGCATCGATCCCGATGTCCGGCAAGCTGCGCGGCACCGAACTCAAACGTCGGTTCACCCAGTTTGCGCTGGCATTGCAGGGTGCAAACGGCGCTCGGTTCGTCGGCGATCGCGCGGTGGACGGAGGCAAGTGGCAACGCTCCTACTTTAACTCGTTCTCCGCGACGATTGGTGGCGGCACGAGCCAGATTCAGGCCAACATCGTAGGCGAGCGGGTGCTCGGCCTGCCGAAGAGCTAGGCAAGTCGTGGCGGCAGCAATTGAATTCAGTGATGAGCAGTCGATGCTGCTCGAAACAGCCATGGACTTCTGCACCAATCGTTCGCCGATTGCAGCAGTGCGCGAACGGATTGAGGAGGAAAAAGGCTTCGACCCCGCTGAGTGGCAGGAAATGGCAGAACTGGGCTGGCTGGGTATTGCGGTACCTGAAGCTTATGGTGGACTGGGCCTTGGGCTTGGCAGCGTGGTGCCGGTTGTAGAATCGATGGGGCGCGCCCTGCTGGGCTCACCCTTCTTCGCTACTACCCTAGCCGCCCAGGCGTTGACCGACGGGGGCAGTGAGGAACAGAAGCAAACCTGGCTGCCGAAGCTTGCAACGGGAATGGTCGGCACTGTTGCGTTGATTGAAGAAGACGGCGACTGGGACCTTTCCAACGTTTCTGCTGAGGCGCATGAGGACGGGGGCAACTTGATCCTCGCCGGTACCAAAACGTTTGTCCTAGACGCTGCCACGGCAGATGTGATGATCGTTTCGGTTCGTGTCAACGGCGAAGTAAAGCTTCTACTCGTCGAACAGGACGACATTGATGCCGCCAACGTACTGCGTGACGTGGTGATTGATGAAACGCGCCGCAGTTACACGGTGACACTGGATGGCATTCAGGTGTCACCAGACAACGTGCTCGAGTCTGCCTGTCTCGAGGAGGTGCAGAATGCGGCGCTGCTGTTGCTCGCGGCGGAGATTGCCGGCGGTGCAGCGGGCTGTTTGAAGGTGGTGGTTGAATACCTCAATACACGCAAACAGTTCGACAAACTGATTGGCAGCTACCAGGCGCTTAAACACCCGACCGTGGACATCTTACTTGGGATGGAAGCGGCTCGTTCCCACCTGTATCACGCTGCAACAGTGATCGACGGCGACGATGCCAGGTCCATCGAGATAGCGCTGCGCATGGCCAAAGCCCACGGCAGCCGGGCATTTGCTTTTGCTGGTGACCGCGCGGTCCAATTCCACGGCGGTTTTGGCTTCACCTACGAGTGCGATGCGCAGCTTTTTTTACGCCGCGCTCTCTGGTGCCAATATCAGTTTGGCGACGAACGTTATCATCGCCAACGCCTGGCACCGCTGCTGCTCGACTGACACAGATCGACCTCTCGCAAGGCGGGGTCAACCGAAGGACATAAGCATGAAGCTATATCACTGCAGCGACGCCCGTTCCTTACGCCCGCTCTGGGCGCTGGAAGAAATGAGGCTCGACTATGAGTTGATCAACATGGAGTTCCCGCCCCGGTTTGGCTACCCCGGGTATCTGGACATCAATCCGCTCGGTACTGTGCCTACCTTCCTTGACGGTGACCTCACCATGACGGAGTCGTCGGGAATTTGTCACTATCTGGTGGAGAAGTACGGCCCGACCGACATCGGTATTCGCGTGGATGAGCAGGGCTATGGCGAATACGTAAACTGGCTCTACCGAAGTGATGCTACGCTGACGTTCCCGCAGACCTTGGTGCTGCGCTATACCCGGCTTGAGCCAGAAGAGCGCCGCCAGCCGCAGGTTGTTGCGGACTACTCCCAGTGGTACTTATCCCGCCTGCGCTCGGTTGAAGCGGCGATAGAAGGTAAAGATTTTTTGGTGGCCGACAAGTTCACCATTGCTGACATCGCGGTTGCATACGCACTGTTCCTCGGCACCAGCCTCGGGCTGGATGAGCGTTATAAACCGAACTGTAAGCGCTATCTCGCCGCCATGATGGAGCGCCCAGCCTTCATCCGTGCGCGGGAGCGTCAGCTTGAAGGGATGGAGTGATCGGAATCCCAAGGTAGCGATTCTCCCAGTCCAGGAGCTATGCCGACCAAAGAAGCATCCGAGCAGGGATCGGATTCTTACACAGGCTCCCATGATTGCGAAGGGCGAGTGACTGTCGCGTGCCGAGTCCGCAGGCGATGGCAAAGTGTCGTCACAAAGCTTGGTAGCAATTATGTCATCGAGCCCTGGCGTTCCAGATCAGGCAGCCTATCCGTCAGCGCGCTGACCTCTCCTTGGATTGGATAGTCCCCATCCGCAATTGTGTCTGGGCAATGGTGGGCCTTGCGGTTGCGAAGTGCCTGCTTCCTCAACTCTTCCATAGATTTCAGCTCGTTCACGAATTTCGCAGGGTTGGGTCTTCCCGCTTCGCGGGCGATTGAGCCCGTGGAATACGCTGTTAGTATCAGGACTTGACACAAACCACTACACGGGCGCCACCATGTACACTCTCCCGCACCAGCTCGAATTCGCCAGCGACGACTGGATCGCCGAGGCCGCTAGCTACATTACCAAGGCGGGCCCACAGAAAGGTGTGCGGGCCTTCACGCTCAGTGAGCGCTGGAACAATCCGCCACCGCATTTGGAATTGGGCGACTCGGCTGAATGGACGCTGACCTTCGATGGCGAAAAGGCGGAGGCAACCCGGGGTTTTCAACTGGATGCCGATCAGACCAGCGAAGGCGAATACCAGGCCGCGCTGATGTTTGCTCAAGCCGTCGGCATGCTGGCACCTGGCAGGCTTGATGCAGCGGTTGCCGGGGTTCACCAATGGTTTGGTGTTGAGGCGTTGCGTTCTGTCCGGGATTCAAACGACCCAGGCGTGAACAACCTGCTTCTGCATCTGCATGACCACATGGGTCGGCGTACCGTTGAGAACCCCGACCTTGAACACCGTGCTGCCGCGCAAGGCCTCTACCGGCACATCCGAGAGATGGAAGAGAATGGCTACACGGTCATCGAGAACGCCATCACGCCTGAGTTTGCGGACGAGCTGCGTGAGGCGACACTGCGCGCGCTGCTGCCGCACCAGAGTGTCTCCATGCAGTGGATGCTCTATCACGGTATTGAGTTTGAGCAGCTTGTGATGAACCCGCAGCTAATGACCTTGATCGACGCTTCGTTGGGGCGTGGTGCTGTTGTCGCGTCGATCTCATCCATCAAACGTGGCCCCGGCAAAGGCTTTATCCCGATGCATGCGGATTACTCTCAGGTGCCCGAACCTTTCCCGGAGTTTTCGCTGACCGGTGTAGGGGTTTGGGCGTTGGAAGACTGGACGGTAGCCTCCGGGCCTACTTGGCTGGTCCCTGGAAGCCATTTGAAGCGGCGTCAGCCGCGGCCTGGTGAGAAGATGGAAGGCATTCCCATAGAAATGCCGAAAGGCTCGGTAGTGTACTTCCAGCACGGTGTCTGGCATTGGCAGGGGGACCGGGAGGAAGCCGGCGATCGAGTCACTATCCACTCACACTTCAATCGCGGCATATTACGCTCGTTAGAGCCAAAGAAGGTTGACGTGCAGATGCTGCACCGCAACCCGCCACGACTGGGTGAAGCCCTGGGTGAAGATGACTGGTTCGATAAGATGACTGCTGACGGACGCGATCATCTACGCATGGCACACATGGCGACGCTGAACCGGTTTAATGATGAGCAGAAGGCAGCGATTCTGGCGGGCTGACCCGACGCAAGCCCGAACTCACAATTCGTCGGAGGTTATTCAGAAGGTGCTGGCGGTCTTTGCTAGGAGGCCGATGGCGGCAGGTGTGTTCGACCTGCAGGCCTCCCACGCCACCCCTGCATGATCGGGACCACCATCAAAGTACCTAGTGTTCTTGCGAACATGGTGTGATTCGAAGACTGTCATTATTCGATGCTGACTTGCCGATACGCGTCTGTGATTCATTCATCTGCCAATCAGCTTGTTCATAGTATGACGCAAGGTCTCGTTTTCAGAACAACATGGCGGCGTCGGTCCCGCTGTTACAGAGGAAATCTGCTGCCACGGGCAATACCTGTCGCCCGTAACCTTGAGCGCCATAGGACTGGAACGTAAACATGTGGCCAGTTCCGAAAATGATGTCGATATCGACTGCATGCGGGAAAGTCCAACCGTACCGTCTCCGCATAGCTAATGAGCGCATCTCCTACCATGGCCACAAAGTCGTAGGTAGATCGGAGTATGGCGCCCTAGCCCAATCCAGTGTCCGTTGGGGCTGCCCGAAAGCAGACCTCTCACTGGCTAAAAGGGGGTTTCTGGGCAGGCAAATGGCGATAGGAATTCTTGGACCGACCTAACCGTTTGATTCGTCAGCGATGATATGTCCCTCAAGATTATGAGGATTCGACACGCTGGCGCTTGGCGACGCGGACTGAGNGACAGATGTGCGGCAGCCAGCTTATGATCGGGTGCTCATCCGACGCAACAGCAACAACATGCAAAAAAAACTAGTTGATGAACTGAGATTTGACGGAAGAGTAGCCCTCATAACGGGCTCTGGGCGAGGCCTTGGTCGCGAGCATGCGATGTTGCTCGCAAGGCGCGGGTGCAAAGTGCTCGTTAATGACCNAGGAGGTACCTACGACGGTAGAGATCCCGTAACGCAGCCAGTAGCCGANGAAGTGGTTGCCGAGATAACCGCAAAGGGCGGAGAAGCCGCTGCGAGCTACGACTCGGTTGAAAACGGTGACGCTATCGTTGCGGACTGTATCGAGAAATTCGGTCGCCTGGACATAGTTGTGAACAACGCAGGTATCCTGACGCCTGAAGTCTGGTCCGAACTGACCCTAGAGGCGTGGCAGCGAACGATCAATGTCAATCTCACTGGTGTGTTCTCGGTGATGAAGGCGGCGTGGCCGCACTTTGTTGCAGCTAAGTACGGCCGCTGCATCGTGACCGCCTCGCCCGCGATGCATGGCGCTGGGGTCGCCGCATATGCTGCAAGCAAAGCGGGCGTCGTGGGTTTGTCGAACTCGCTGCAATTCGAAGCGCGGAAACTCCGGATGGACATCAAGTGCAATGCGATCGTACCCCACGCGGATACACGGATGACCCGGGATTTCTCCACCGATGTTAACGTTCGGCGCGAGCGTTTGGGCAAGGCGGCAGTCCCTTCTGCGCCGCTAGAAGTCATGGAGCGTCTTGCCCCGGCCTACGTCTCTCCGCTCGTTGCCTGGCTTGCGCATGAAAGTTGCACACAGGAGGCAACCGTCTACGAGGGTGGCGCCGGCTACTTCGCTCGCTTCAACTGGGCTCGGTCCACGCACCTCTACGCGACTGAGAAGGAGGGTGTTGAAGGCCTGCCGACGCCCGAGCATGTGCGTGACGGTGCTGCGGCGTTTGCGGACTTTGCCAATGGAGACATTCCCGAGGCGGGTGACGGCACCATGGCGGGGTCGGCGGTAAGTAGGGTCATTGATCACATCGAGAAGTNAAGCGTTGAGCATGACTGTCTGAACCAGGCAATGCCCAACCTTGGAAGTCGCCTATGGTTCCGGGTTGGTGAGTCAATGTTCTTCTTTTGCTATCGACACAAAGTCGTGGTATCGACCCTGCCGCGANATCAGTTCGTCATGTGTCCCCGACTCAACGAGGTGGCCATGCTCCAGGAACAGGATTCTATCGGCGCGTCTTATTGTGGAGAGTCGGTGCGCGATGAGGACGACAATTCGGTCTGAACGGCGTGCAGCAAGGCCGGCAATGAGTGCTGCCTCCGCCTCGGGGTCCAGTGCGGCGGTCGGCTCATCCAGGATCAGCAGGGTTGGGTCGCGCAGCANGGCTCGGGCTACGGAGAGACGCTGCTTTTGGCCGGTTGAGAGCGTGCCGCCGCCACGGCCGATTCGACCCTCGAAGCCGCCTCCGAGTCCTTCAACGACGTCAAGTGCACCTGCCAGTTGGCAGGCTTCGCGCATCTCGCTCTTGGTTGCGCCCGGTCGGGCAATAGCAAGATTGGCGGCCACAGTATCGGTGAGCAGTTGGTGTTCCTGAAAAACAAANCTGATGGCCTGNCGTAGCGATTTGAGGTCTACCGTTGCCAGATCCTGATCCCCAATGATGACTCGCCCACTTGTTGGCGACAGGAAACGCGGCAGCAGTGATGCAAGTGTCGTTTTGCCGGCGCCTGTAGGGCCAGCAATGGCGACCACTTCGCCGGCCCCAATCTCGAATGAGATGTCGTCAAGTGCAAGGCGGCCGTCGGGATACCGGACGCTGACCTGCTCGAATCTGATTCCATCTGCAAAGGCGGCTTGGGTTGTCCCTTGAGGTTGCACTTCGCCGGGTTGGTCTAGCATGACCAGCACGCGGCGAGCGGCTGCTGCATTGTCTTGCTGATCGATCCAGAGTTGCCCGAACTGTATGGACGTTTCATACAGAAGTGANTACATGCGCAGGATCACGGGTGTGTCACCGAGGGTCAGATCCCCACGAATGATGCCCGTGAAGATGACGAAAAAGCCCGCCGTCTGGAACACAAGGTGGACGTTCTCCGAGAGCCAAGACACCACGGCCCTCACTACAACAAGCAACAATGAGCGATGGAATGACTCGCGGCTCGCCTTTGTGAATCGGTCTCGTTCGAGTTTGGTGCCGCCGAGGCTCTGCACGGCAGCCACGTTCCGCAACCCCTCTTCCAGGTCGTCATTTACAGCACTGCCAGAGGCGCGACCGGCCTGGCTGGTAGTTCGCATCCAGTTTGCGAGGGGCGAAGTTAATATCAACGTAAGGCCAACCGCAGANAATCCAATCCACACAAGCTCGGGTGCAACGCTCCCGTACACTGCAGCAAGCACTCCTAGGTTGAGCACGATGCTGATCACCATCGCCCATGGACTCACGATCAAGGCATGGCAGATTCCGGCGATCGCAGGTGCATCATGCATGACACGGAATATCGCATCGCCTGCCCGCTGCAACTGCAGGTCTGTGAGGTACAGACGCGACAGGCTGTCAAAGAGTCGACTCCGAACTGCATGGGTAATGCGTTGGGACAGACGAATGGCGACTGCCAGGTCGATGACNCCAACCAGGCCATGCGCCTGGCTGAATCCGGCGCTTGCCTTGTTCTCAGACTGGGTAGCTAGATCGGCGCCCTCGGCGAGGTTCGCGTCTAGGTGGGTATTACCGGAGTAGCCGACAAGCAGGAAAATTATCGCGAGAGCGGTTAAGGCGTATAACGTGATCTCAAGCGGTGGCCTGCCAGCCATTGCCTCCATGAACGGCATGACGAAAGACGGATACAGGAGCTCACCTTCGATGGGGCGTTGGGTCACGCCATGATCCACCAGGATCTTTAGGAACCAAGGTAGAGGTAAACCCATGATGAAAATCAGCGTGACCAGCCCGAGGCGAANCCCCAAGAGCTGGCGCTCAGGCCAAAGCCAGGCAATAGCGCGGTGGAATACCTGAATGGACCTACGCCAGTCGAGCGCGGTTGTCGTATCCAGACGATCGTTGAAACGCGCGTCAGACATCAGTCTGCCCCGCGTCGACGAACATTCGATACCGGCGACCGAAGGCCATCAGTGACTCGTGAGTGCCTGACTCCACAATCGCGCCGCCCTCCAGAAACGCTATTCGGTCAGCAATCCGGACAGCCTCGGCCCTGTGAGTAATGAGGAAAACTACCCGTCCTTTGGCCCATTGCTTCAGACGGGTCAGAACCCGATGTTCGGTTTCNGCGTCCAGGGAGGCGGTCGGTTCATCAAGTATGAGAACACTTGCATCGCGCAGAATTGCGCGGGCTATCGACAGACGTTGCTTTTGGCCCGTCGATAGCCTTGCACCGGCGACTCCGAGTTCGGTGTCCAGCCCCTGCGGCAGATCTTCGACGAATTCTGCGCAGGCCACCTCGCATGCCTCCAGGATCTCTGCTTCGGTCTTTTCAGCGGGCGCTGCGTATAGAAGGTTCTCACGTACGCTGACCGGGAAACTGACGTTCTCCTGCAGCGCAATTGCGATGGACGCTCGCAAAGAAGCAATGCTTAAGTCGCGCAGGTCAGTGTCGTTGAATCGGATGCGCCCCTGGTCGGGGTCAAACACGCGGAGCAGCATTGAAACGAGGGTGGACTTACCGGCACCGGATGGGCCGACTATAGCTGTGATTGTGCCGACTCCAGCCCTCAGGTTGACGCCTTTAAGGACCTTGCGTTCGCCGTAGCGGAAGTGCACATCATCGAAGCTGATGGACGATATCGACGCGGAGATTGGTATGGGTCTCAGCGGGTCTTTGACTTCGGGTTCGACATTCAGTAACCAGAAGGCACGCCCCAGCCCGACGGCCATATCCTGTGCCAGCACCCAGACGCTAGTCAGTTGTTGCAGTGTGCCTGAAGCGGCCTCGATGCTCCCGCGCCGTGCCTGGTGCGCAGCAACCGTCCACGCTGTAACCGAGAGCCCAAACAGGACCAGCAGACTGGCGCCAAAGACTGGCGAGTCGGACAGCACGTACCGGGTTGCGATGTAGTCGGTTGCGAATAGCACGATTGCAAGAGAGAACGACGCAACGGCCTTAATGACGGCGAAATCACGTCGCATTAGGAATGCATGCTCGAGTGCGCGTTCCGACTCGATCGAGAAGCGTTTGCTGTTCGAGGCTTCGTAGCCGTAGGCTTTGATGGCAAAGATGCTCTGAAATGTCTCTTGCACGCGTGTGAACAAAGCGGCATTCGCCTTGCGTGCGAGGTGGCTTCGCTGTCTTAGTCGCGGCGTCATTACAGTCAATACAACAAGCAGTACGATGACGCCCAAACACAGCAAGAAGCCGAACCAGGGGCTGAACAACGTAGCTATTGCGATCTGCATGGTGAGCGTGGAGATCCCAATGATGGGGACCGCAACAATGTTGTCGATCACTGCTGTCACCATCGCGCTGTCCTGAAAAACGCGGTAGATGGCGTCTCCGGCGCGGGCGTCGCCGTGGAACCGCAGGCTGAGTTCCTCTGCATTGGCCACCATCCTGGCGCGCAGGTGCTGGTTGACGCGTTGCAGAATCCAGACTTTGTAGAGGCCTATGGCCGAGCCCACGGTTGTCGTCAAGACCGTAATGATGGCGGTTAGTATCAGAAAGCGAATGAGCAGTTCATGCCGCGCCTCGGTGCCGAGTGTCGCGACTTCGACGAATGGGCCCACTTTCAGCGCCATGATTGCAGCCTGAGCGGCACTTATCGGCTGGCCTTGGCCAACTGAATCCCACAGGATGTCGAAGCCCAGGAAGCCCACCGCCGTGCCAAATCCGAAAAGGGCCCAGATGAGTCCAAGCAGTACAAGGAAATGCGCCAGTTCGGCACGAAGGTACGGCCAGGTTTCGAGATAGATTCGAACCAGGCCTCGAAAATCCAAGGCGATAGCGTCGAATTCGGAGGCCACGGACGACGGCGGGGACGGGGGGGCAGACATCCGGTCTCGGCGGTCCGATTGAGGAATTAGCGATCGTATCACCGCAGGTCCCTGCTCACCCGTTACAGTTAGCCTGATAGTTAAGTGCAACTAAGATGGCGCGGGGAAAATCGGCCTCGGTTAGTAAGAGGCGTTAACGCTCATGCACAGGTTCAAATTTGGCGCAGCGCGATGCGCAAGCGGGCGAGATTTTGAAATTGTCAGCCCGCCCCTAGCAGGAGGGATGAGACGAGTAGTGGTATCCGTGTTGTAGCTATTGCAGACATGCCTGCGGAGGAACTGGATACGTTGTCAGATGCAATGCCCTGAGAATCCCTTGGCACTTGAGTGTTGGTTATCTCCGCGGTGGTGTTCCTTTTATCGGCCGGTGCTTTGGTTTTGAAGGAGCGTGGGCGGCGCGCGTAGCTCATGCTCGCCGGATTGTTGGTTGTGTGTCTGGCATGACTCGGCGAAGACGCGCCACGAAGCAAGTCAAGCAAGTGCAAACCCCTCATAGCCATTGGCAACCACCTCATCGCACTTTTTGCGGTAATTGCCCACACCGCCGATGTAGGGCATGAAGATACGCGGCTTGCCCGGGATGTTTGCTCCGAGATACCACGAGTTGCAGGAATCGGCTACGAGCATTGTCCCCTTTGCAACCTCGTTAACGTGCTCAACCCAAGCGTCCTCGGCTGCTATATTCGCTTCGATTGAAGTCAGGTTGCGATCGCGGAGGTTGGCCATGCAGTTGCCGATCCAGTCGCAGTGTTGTTCGATCGATACCATCATGTTTGAAAGGACGGAAGGACTCCCGGGACCTGTCACGGTGAACAGATTGGGGAATCCTGCTGTCTGTAGGCCGAGGTAGGTGCGCGGTCCGTGCTGCCACTTGTCGCGCAAGCGCTGGCCGTTTCTGCCGGTGATGTCCACGCGGTTGATCGCGCCCGTCATTGCATCAAAACCTGTCGCGAACACCAATACGTCGAATTCGTATGTACCTGCCGACGTAGCGAGACCCGTCGCCGTGATCTTATCTATTGGAGCCTTACGCAGATCAACAATAGAGACGTTGCGCTGATTGAAAGCCTCGTAGTAACCAATGTCGATGACCTGCCGTTTGCAGCCGATGGGGTAACCTCGAGGCATGAGCGCGTCGGCTTTGTCTTGGTCTTCAACTACGCTCGCGACGTAGTCGCGGTAAATGTCGCAGGCGACTTCATTTGCCGTAAGGTCCCTCAGGACATCAGGATAACGTCGCAGTGATGGCAGCCCGTCGTCTTCGAGGCGCGCNAGGCGCTGCTCTTCNGACAGCTCCATGATGTTGTCANTCGACAGTTCCTGCAGCCTACCCATGACACCGTACAGCGCCATGCCNGCTAGCGAACCACGCTGGGCGTTGCGGATCTCGGTGTACCGCGCCTTAATATCCGCGCGAAACCCATCATCAAGTGGCTCGTTCTCGGCGGGCATGGTGTAGACAGGGGTCCGTTGAAAGACGTTCAGGTGCTTGGCTGTGCGAGCGATTTCGGGGATGGACTGGATGGCGGAAGACCCGGTACCGATGATGCCGACGGTCAACCCACTGAAGTCGACAGGNTCGTGGGGCCATAGCCCGGNGTGATAGACCGTGCCGGTAAACTCATCGCGGCCTTTGATATCGGGCCAGTTGGGAACTGAAAGACAGCCTGTCGCCATGATCAGGTGCTGCACGTCATAGGTTTCGGTGTTGCCTTCGATCTCGGCCGTGACTGACCAGCGTGAACTTGCCTCGTTCCAGGCGGCCGCCGTTACCGTCCGCCCAAACCGCATGTCGTCGCGGAGTCTGTGACGATCCGCAACGTGGTTGGCGTAGGTCAGGATCTCGGGTTGCGTGCACATAAGCTCGCTCCAGTTCCATTCCTGCTCGAGCACCTTGTCGAAACTGTACGAGTATTCGACGGTTGGCACGTCGCAGCGTGCTCCAGGATACCGATTCCAGTACCAGGTCCCGCCGACGTCGTGGCCTTTCTCGAGCACAACACAGGACAAACCGCGTTCGCGGCAGAGATGGACAAGGTACATGCCCGAGAAGCCCGCTCCGACAATTACGACGTCAAAGCGGTTCAGTTTTGATTCAGCCATATCGNTAACCTCGATCGAACAGCGGTTTCGCAAGAAGTGTGCTGGAGCGCCAGTNCCTCAGTAGCCACAAACGCGCGAACACAGGAGGGTTTGAGCACCTCGGGCGCCAGCANTCGTCTGAGTTGCGGTTTGCGGGAAGCNGAATCTGACTATTCGGCCGTGTGCTCGATGATCTGCACGCAGGTCTGGTCGAATGCGATCAGGTCCTTAAGGGCGCCAGCATCCACGATAGTCTCTGTATATGACCAAGCCACATGCTGATGCTTTAATCCATCGAGATTCAGGTTGTAGTACGTGGTGTCACCTTTGAGTGGGCAATGGGTGGTCTTGTCCGTCGCCGCAAGAGATGCCATGTCCACGTCCTCACGCGCGAAATACAGCACGGGATCGTAGACGCCGCGCCCAACCTCTTTCACCTTTAGTGTGCGGCTCGATCGCGCGATCTCTTTGCCGCCAATTGTTGCGGTGACCGCATAGTCGGGCCGCCCAATATCCATGAAGTGACGTACGTCCTGTGGACTGTGGATCGCATCACGAACGAATGTGACAGCCTTGATCTCTTCTTTTGTGTAGTTCATTTGGTGCTCTCCTCGGGCTTTGAATTTNACGGGCGGAGGGGTCGCTGTCGATGGCGCTTCGAACATGNGGCAAGCTGGAGCTCTGCTAGCTGACGACCGTAACAGGGCCTTGTACGNTCGCCGGAGATCCGCGCCTCAGTGCGTCATAGCAGATCGCCCCCNCAGGCTGAGGCCGTAGTGCCGTATTTCTCATACGCGCGAATTACGTCTTTGCCGGTGCGCCACCGGTGTACCTCATCCGGCCCGTCCACTAACCGTTGACTGCGGATCGAGGTATACCAGCTCGCAAGGGGGGTGTCGTGGCTGTAGCCGAGTGCGCCGTGCAGCTGCAGAGCTGTGTCCACGACCTGATGGACCATGTTTGCAANGAACACNTTGGCGATCCCATTCTCATGGCGAAGATCCATACCTTTCTCAGCCTTGTAGGCGATGTGCATGAGCATGAGGCGGGCCTTGTACAACTCTGCGGCACAGTCCGCGAGCATCCAGCGGACACCCTGGCGGTCGGCAAGGCGTTCACCGAAAGTTTCGCGATTCACGACATGTTTGGTGGCCATGTCGAGGGCCCGCTGCGCCATGGCGACGTTGTGCATCCCATGCCGCAGCCGTCCATAGGCAAGCCGGTGTTGGCCCATGGAGAAGCCTTTGCCGCGCCCGCCCAGGATATTCTCTCTCGGAACGACCAGGTTCTCGATCCTGATCTCGGAGTGTGAGCCGCCGAGCTTGAGTCCCAATTCGGTATGGGGCTGCATCGTTTCGATGTTGCGCACGATGTGATAACCGGGGTCGGGCAGTTCCACAATGAACGTGCTGTACTGCTCGTGCCGTGGCGCATCGGGGTCCGTCTTGGCCATGACCACTGCGATGTCCGCCACGCTGGCCGACGAGCTGAACCACTTTTCTCCGTTCAGTATCCAGTGATCACCCTCTAGCACCGCGCGGGTCTGCATACCGGTGGCNTCTGCGCCGGCTGCCTTTTCCGTCATGGAATAGCAGATTCGCTTTTGCCCATCGAGAAGGGGTTTCAGGAACTTCTCTTTTTGNTGGTCCGTGCCGTGCTCGAGCAGGGTCAGCATGGTTGCGTCGTCTGGCCCCTGGGTGTTGAACGCCAGCGCCCCAAGAAAGCTCTCGCCGAGTTCCATCTGTACCAGCGCGTTGGCGAGCGGACCAAGCCCCATCCCACCGTGCTCCTCCGGTACGAATGGGCACCAGAAACCCTTAGCGCGTGCTTTGGAACGTAATTCTGCGAGTGTGCTCTCAAAGTTGTCGGCCGTGCAGATGGCCTCNGCGGCTACACATTCTTCCTGTACAAATGNCCGCACCTCCGCACGGAGTGCCTTGGTTTCCTCGGGGATTTCGAAATCAATCATGGGATTACCTCTGCCTGCTAGCTGACTGGGAACTCAATACTCATTACACCATGGGACGTTTGTGCGGGCTNGGCGCGTGAGGTGNCCAGTGTCACTGGTGCCGGGTCTCCNATGCCCTGTCTAAGAGTGGTTGAAGATGAGAGCGTAGATGACTGGTGGATCTCTGTGCATCGGAAGCTTAGGGATCTGTGCTCTTCCTGCGCTTACAGCGCCTCAAGATCGCTTGGCACTTGTCCCAATCCCGGCGCCTTGTCGGCGAACGCAACATGCTTGGTCCCTNTGGATCGTGCAGGCCGTCGGCTACAGCCTTGGCCAGGACCAGCTCCGTATNACATTAAAGTTTGGTCCCTCAGCGGTCGTAGAAACACTGTTGCGTCGTGCGGCCGGAGTTGGCTGTCTTCTTGAACACACGAGGCGCGTCTTGTCTGACTCCGAAGGCCTCCTTCCGACCAATGGCCCGAATAGTCATCGGTCCCGGAACGCCTCCGGCAGTCTGCACAGAAGCAAATTGGCTGGAGGTGGGCCTCTCCCGTCCGGCTGTANCTGAGGTCTACTCGGAAACAGCNACCTCGATCATTACCTGGCCAAGCTCAGATCGCGAGGTCTTTCAGGTTGTAGTCTTTGATGACTCGTTCGTACGTCTCGTCGTTCCACCGGAAGTCATCCTGCCGGTCGTGGAAGGGCGCGTAGTCGAAACGTTCTTCGCGGGGGTAGTACTGATTGCGTGCATCGATCGCCACCTGAATCACGCTGGCGCGTTCGTCGATGCGTTTGGCGTCGTACACAGGCTGCTCCTTCGCCTGGCTGAGTGCCCCCTTCTGCCCCAGTACCGATTTGTAGCGGTGAAATCCAAACGTCATCGAGATGCGTTGATGCTCTGAGGTGTTCGCGAATGAGCAGTGCAGCACTTGGCGATTAACGATGGTGGCATCGCCGGGTTTGCAGGTTAGCGGAATGGCGCCGGGTAAAAGCTCTGAGCCGGCGTTGTCCTTAATCATGGCCCGAATATCTGCCCGGCCTTTGCGATGCGTGCCCGGGATGATCCAGAGGCAGTTGGCCGGGGTGGTGTCGTAAAGTTGGACCTGGAAGTTGAAGCCGTGAATGCCCGGATCCCAGTTTGGATTGTTCCAATGGGTCACGCCGTCCTGGTGCCAGGCAACCGAGCCGCCAAGTCCGGCGGCTTTGACAAACATTGCGTCGTTGAAAGGGACAAAGTCGTCGCCATTAATACCGGCAGCGATGGTGAGCAGCGCGGGATGGCCATACAGGCGCAGCCCTGATGGCATGGTTTGGCACATACCCGAAAGCAGGTAGGGCGTTTCCTTTGGTGCGCTGGTATCAGGTATTGGCTGCACCATTTGATGCGGGTGGCGGCCGTTTAGCAGTTCGGTGCCGCCCCAGGGGTCTGAAAGCGGTTTAATGAAGGAGTAAGGGCTGCGGGCAAACTCGCTGCCGTAGGCGGGTCGGCCCTGGGCATCTACATCCGAGTTTTTTTCCGTTGGTGCATGGTCCAGTAGGAACTGCATGTCCACGCGCAATTCTGCAATTTCGCCCTCGCTTACCACGCCTTCAAAGATGTAGAAGCCGTGCTCCCTAAATGCATCCAGAATCTCCGGGTGCAGGCGCCCATCCGAATCTTTGCGGAACGGGCCGCGATTTTCGCGGTACTGGTTGCCGAGAACAACTCCGGCCTCGAAATAGCTGGTCATGCTTGCGGCATGTTCTGCCGCGCTCGGTGCCACGCTAGCCATACGTGCCTCTCCTTACCCGCTAGTGATCTGATCAGTATACGCCGGGGGCGGAGCCTGACCAGTCAGTCCGAGGGTACCGTGACATCAGTCAGTCGGCCCAGCCCCCGTTGTCTTGTCGGCGGCTTTCGATTGAGAGGCGCCCGGTGCCAAGGCCGGCAACAATCAGTAACCCGGCCATGACGCCGAGGTTCTTGACGAAGTTCTGGGTCTCGTGGCCTTTGGCTAGGCCGTCTTCCATACCCCAGAACCTGTGCATATAGAAGTTGATCAGCAGCGTGAGGCCAGCAAGCAGGAATGCTGCCGCCCTACCTTTGAAGCCGACAATCAGCATCGCGCCACACCCGATCTGCAGGACGATGGTGATCGACAGGAGTACGGGGATCATGGGCACCCCGGCTTGAGCCATGTGCGCCGATGTGCCGGCGAAGTCGAGCACCTTCATGATGCCGGGGCCGAGGAAGTAGAGGCCGAGCAGCAATCTGCCCGCCAGCAGGCACGTGTCGGTGAATGCCTGGGCCGGATTGAACATGGTTGCAAAGCAGTAGGGCAGACAAGTGTCAGTGTAGCGGATTGGCAGCCTGGTCGAATACTATATTGTCCCCGAATGATCCTCCGCTGTGGTTGGGGGCTACTCGCGCTTCGACCAACGGGTCAGGAGTGGCCGGAACGGCCCGTCTTCAAACGGGACGCATATTCTTCTACAGAGTAGGCCCTCCGACAATCGCAGTCGAGACTGGTCAGGTCTGTATGGGGTATTCGTGCATCTGCTCGCGTTGCCTGAGCTGGAACAGATACGAACATNTGAAGATGAGCAGGCCGAGCGGAACAGGCCCTGTAGCGAGTGGCGTGAGCAACGCAAAATGCGCTGANNCGCGNGCGCTTGCCAGCGGCGGGACAACCGGGCGATCCTTGGCTGAAACTACCGCGGAATCATCCCATGAAATACCGGCGCTTTGGTCGCACGGAAATGATGCTGTCGCAGTTCTCCCTCGGCTGCATGCAGTTCACGGGCAAGTCGCCGGAGTCGAACGCTATCGCGACGATGGAACGTGCGGTTGAGTTGGGCGTGAACCATCTTGAAACCGCCCGCAGCTATGGCAACTCCGAGAAACGGGTTGGCAAAGCGCTCAAACGTATTCTCAAGAAGGTGCCACGCGAAGAACTGTATGTCACAACGAAGATTGGACCGTCTTCGAAGGTCGACGACTTCAAGCGTAACTTCGAGCAGTCCATGAAGCTGCTTGGGATCGACTATCTGGACAATCTCGACTTCCACGGGCCTGGCAATCTCGAGACGNTTGGNCCCGCGATGAGCGATCGCGGCTGCCTCGGCTATGTGCGCAAGCTGATGGCCGAAGGCGTCGTGCGGCACTTTGGNTTCTCGACCCATGGCTATCCAAAGGGCGTGATGGAGCTGGTCAATACCAACGAGTTCGAGTCCATCAATCTGCACTATTACTATTTTTATCAGGGTCTCCGTCACGTTGTGGAACGAGCAGCTGAGCTCGACATGGGCGTCTTTATCATTAGCCCGAACAACCAGGGCGGCAAGCTGCAGGCACCAACGGCGCCGCTCTCCGAAGCCTGCGCGCCACTTGCGCCAATGACGTTCAACCACATGTGGCTNCTAAATCATGAAGCGGTGCATACGCTCTCGTTTGGCCCGGCCAACCCTGAGCAGATCGACACCAACCTCATTGCGCAGGACTATGACGGCCACGGACCAGACCGCGAGTTGTTTGATCGGGCCCTCGCTAGGGTGGAGGGGCATTACCGCTCCGAGCTGGGTAGGGACTTCTGCACTGTCTGCAATGCGTGTTTGCCCTGCCCGGAGAACATCAACATCCCGGGTTTGCTGAACTGGCGCCAGATGCATAAGGCCTTCGACATGACCGAATACGCCCAGGGGCGCTATGCGCGGGTCGGTGCAGGCGGCGCCTGGATTCTTGGTGAAAAAGGCGACGCCTGTACCAAATGTGGCGACTGCCTACCACGCTGCCCCGAGCGGCTTAAAATTCCCGAGCTGTTGTGGGAGGGCCATAAGGAACTTGAGACGGGCGAGGTGCGTGCNCCGGCCTGGGACCACGAGGGTGATCTGCTGGAAAAGGACCTTAAGTCNTGATGCGCGTCGCGCTCATGCTGCTGCTGGTGAGTCAGCTCGTCTGCGCGGTCGGCACTTAGCCCAGTGCTGGTCCTGGCAGTTCACCAGGCTGAGTGATATTACGGCATGCTTNCTGATCACGACAAATGCCTGAAGAGCAAGCGTACGCAGTCTGTGTAGGCTTATTCCAAACTCAGCGTCAGCTGAGCNTTTCAGAGTAAGGCTCGCTATTGGTGCGTGACACAGGCCGAGGGACCGGGCGGCTAGCGCCGGCCAGCGCACCTCGCGGAGATCATGCAGCCNCGCTGATGCTCACGCTCCCGGCGCCACTGTCGCTCTTCTAATCTCGGGCCTGAATAGCAGGATGGCTGCGATGATGACGAGTGTGGTGAGCGCCATCGCAGGAAACAAGGTAGTGAGTGCAATCCACTGCCCCAACGCAGCCACAGGCAGTGTCATCAGTTGTGCGCAGCCCATATTGAGCTGTAGCAGGCTCATGATCCGGCCGCGGATCTCATTGGGTACCACNTGCTGAATAAGAACTGCGCTGGAGACCATCGTGATGGTCATCCCCGCGCCAAGACCAAAGTTGCCGAGTGTTGCGTTGAGCACGGTCGGTTCCGCCACAAATACCACAAATGACACGGCAAACAGCCCAGCTCCGAAGGCAATGATCTGNCCGCGTTTCTCGAAGTTGGAGAAGCGAGTCATCACCACCGCGCCCACAAACGCCCCGATTCCCCAGGTCATTGCGACGTAGCCGACGTTGGTGACCGATACGCCGATGACTGTGGTGATCCAGGTGGGCCCAAGGTTGGCCGTTGCGGGGAAGCCAAAGGCCATCATGGCGACAATCAGCAGAATNACCCACAGTACCNGGGGGGACGCGCGGGCATAGCGTATACCCTCCCGGATGTCTCTAAGCGCGCGACCGATGCCATAGCCGTCCTGGGAGCCAGTTTGCTGACTCGCTGCGGGCTGATAGACCATGAAGGCGAGGCAGATGATGGCGACTAGGTGACCGACAGCGCTGAAAATGTAGGCGCCGCCGAACCCCAGCGTTGTCACGATAAGTCCCATGCTGAGNAGTGCCATGGGCATNGCAAGCTGACCTGCGGCTTGATTGAGTGCCATACCTGCGGCCACACGGTCCGGCCCCAGCAAGTCCGGGACGATTGCGAGGCGCGTGGGTGCGTCAATCGCCTGCAGCCCTGCGGCCAGGAAAGTGAGGAGGTAGAAAANACCAAAGGCGAGCGGACCCTGGATTCCGGCCAACATGAGTGTGCCAATGATGATGGTGGTCATGATCAGCAGGGCCTGTGTGGTCATCAGCAGCTTGCGCCGATCAAACCNGTCCGCGAGCGCCCCNCCAAACAGTCCAAAAACNAGTGCGCCGACACCTCGAGCTGCGCCAATCATAGCGACCAGTATCAGCCATATATCACGTGGTGCATTTTCCTGAACCCACAGTATCTGCGTGAAGAACTGCAGCGGCATGAGCATCTGACCAATTGCGAAGCCGATCAGCAGGAAGCGAAAGTCGCGACTTTGCAGAGGTGCGAGAGCTGGGCTGCTGAACAAGATAGGTACTCAGTGATGGAGTGGGATTGCTACTGAGTCTCCGCAGCAATCTGCTCGTTTCAGAGCACTTGTTAGTCAAGTGCCTGGTAGATAAGGGCACGAAGCTTGGCGTGGTCGTCCGGTGCCGATGGTAGTAACTGGGTCATGTAGATAACGGTAAGCTCCTCGATCGGGTCAACCCAGTAGATCCTGCGCTAGGCGCGGCCCCAACCCACGGTGCTAACGCAACCAGGCGCGCCGTCGATCCCGATGTCCTTGGTGACCAGCGTACCGGTTGGCTAGGATCGTTGCGAGCGTTACGATGGCCTGCTGCATTCCTGGATCCCCTCGCGATGTCGTCAGAGTTGGCTGCGTTCCGCCTCGGAGACGTACGTGGCGTCTATCCCACCGAGATTGACGAGTTGTTTGCGCGCGGGTTTGCTCATGCCTTTGTCGAACGTTTTGCCCTCTCTGGCGCNGTGGCNGTGGGGAGGGACATGCGCGAGTCGAGCTCCACGCTGCAAGCAGCCCTGATTGAAGGGTTCCGCGAGTCCGGGATTGACGTCGTTGACCTGGGTTTCTGCACCACCGAGTTAGGGTACTTTGCGTCTACCAGGGGCCGCTTTGCCGCAGCTGTCGTTGTTACCGCCAGCCATAACTCAGCGCCCTACAACGGCTTTAAGTGTGTGCTCACGGATGGCAGGGCGGTTACTTTTGAGACCGGCTTGAACGACGTCCGTAGACTGATGCTGAAGGGGTTCCGCCGAGACCGGGCCTGCGGTTCACTNGTGAGTGAGGATCTGCACCCNGAGTATGTCGCGTTTCTGGAAAATCATTTTGANCTNGGGCTGTTNCGCGCTCGCTCGATTGCNCTGAACGGGCTCAACGGCACNGCCGCGACGCTNGCNGACACACTGGCAAAGCGTTTTGCGTTNCCAGTGACCTGGTTCCGGCAGGAGCCNGGTCCGATTCCAACCGAAGGCGCGGACCCCGCCAACCCCCGGCTTGTGGCCCAGATGGAGTCATTCATGACGGGTGGTAGCTACGATCTGGGTGTTGCCTGGGATGGCGACTGTGACCGGTGTGTATTCTATTCTGGTGACGGCAAGCTGATACCAACATATTACATTGTTGGTCTGCTGGCCGAGACCTTTCTCGAAGAGAACCCCGGTGCGGCGATCGTTTTCGACACCAAACTTGAGTGGAATACGCTNGAGATCATCGAGCGCCTGGGCGGCGTNGCTGTACGCTCAGAAACCGGGCACGCGTTCATGCAACGTCACATGCGCAATAACGCGGCCGTCTATGGCGGNGAGNTGTCTTCACACCACTACTTTGGCGACTTCTTTGGCTGCGATTCAGGCATGTTTGCGTGGCTAAAGCTCATTGAGGTGCTCTCGCGTTCGGGTCAGACCATTGGCGAGCTCGTGGCGGACCGGCGTGCGCGTTTCTGTTGTACGCCAGAGATCAGCGTCGCATTAAGCGATGTTGACGCAGCGTTTGCCGCGATTGACGCACACTATGCGCCGCGCGCGAAGCGTGCGGTGTTTTTCGACGGGCCCAGCTACGAGTTCGAGCGCTGGCGCTTCAGCCTACGGCGCTCCAAAACTGAACCGCTGGTGCGCGTCAACCTTGAGTCCCGAGCACAACCAGATGAACTGCTGGACGAGGCGCGGGCGTTGTTTGGTCAGCTGGTGCCCTGGCTCGAAGCAGACAGCATGTGGGAGTCCAGACTGTTTATCCAGTAGGCCGCGTTGGGTGGTTGCAGGCTGGCATCTTTGGTATTGCACGGGCACTAAGCATAACAATTCAGTGGGATNCCTCTGACCTCTCGGTAACGGGAACGACGAAGCCCTGAGAAGAAAACCGCGACGCCCGGCAGGGGTTACCGGACGCNGCAGTTTGGGGGCTGGTATGCCGGGCGATTGCTGCAGCCCGACAATTCAATGCTAGAGCGCCCAGTTCAGGTCGATGGCGGCTNCCAGGCCNGGAAACNCCNCGAAGGTGGTGACACCCTGCCGTTCGATGACAACCGACTCGTCCAGCAGGTTTTTCACTTTGAACTTCAAGGTCAGGGTATCGATGGGATACCAGGAATAAGTGAAATCCAGAGAATGAAAGGGCTGCTCGTAGCCGTCGGGTGCACCGTTGCGGCCGGCCACGTACAGACGATCGCCAAAGACGTTGTACGCGTCTACGAAGCTCGGGCTATAGGTACAGCTGGTGCCGTCGAACGCGCCCTGGATCGTCNGTCCTGCCTCGTTCTGATACGCCGCGCAGGGGTTGGTCTCGCCTCCCGNGGTTTCGGTGTTGTTCGAGTTGTTGGTCGAGTTGTCTGTCGAGTTGTCGGCCNTTGTCGGGTTGATGTTCACATCTCCGCTGTCGCAAGCAGCGAGGATCATGGNGATTAGAAAAGACAGAAGGACACGTCGCATTGGCTTGGCTCTGTGTGTTGTTTCAGGAGCCGGAGATTCTGCGATCTATCGTTTAANCAACGATAAAGGTCCATGAAGAGCTGGTGAATTNGCGATGAAATTGCGATTAATTTGCTNAAACAACGGTTGTTGCGGNCTCGTNCTTGGCCGGTGCTGCTGNGGTTTTGGCCTGATTTTTAAATTTTCTTTATCGAGTCTTAACAAGCGCGCCATGTAATGCGNGCGTTANAAAGTTAGATAAAGGCAGAATTTCGATATGAAACAGTTTCTGTTGGCTTTGCCAGCGCTCCTTCTCTTGGCAGCCTGCGGGCAGCCCGATGCACCAGCGCCCGCCGGNGGCGAGGCGGTGGGCAGTGCGTCGACNCGGCTTGAGGGCAAGGTGCGGCTGGATGGATCTTCGACCGTNTTCCCGATCAGTGAGGCGGTTGCAGAGGAGTATGGCGCCGTTGAGCCAAGGGTCCGGGTAACCGTGGGTGTTTCTGGTACCGGAGGCGGTTTCAAAAAGTTCATCAACGGCGAAACCGATATCAACGACGCGTCGCGGCCAATCAAGGGCAGTGAGATGGACAAGGCGATAGCGGCGGGCATCGAGGTGATCGAACTGCCTGTAGCGTTTGATGGCCTGTCGGTCATTGTCAACCAGAAGAACGACTGGGTCGAGCATCTCACTATCGCCGAACTGAACAAAATCTGGCAACCGGACAGCGTGGTGACAACCTGGAAGGACGTACGCCCGGAGTGGCCCGATCGTCCGATTCGCCTCTATGGGCCCGGAACCGACTCTGGCACGTTCGACTACTTCACCAAAGCTGTAAATGGAAAAGAGCAGGCTTCCCGCCCTGACTTTACCGCCAGTGAAGACGACAACGTCCTCGTTCAGGGTATCTCGGGGGATCTGGACTCACTGGGCTACTTTGGCTTTGCCTACTACAAGGAGAACCGGGACAAACTGAAGATTGTGCCGATCGACGGGGGCACCGGGCCGATAGCGCCGACGGAAGAGACGATCAACAACGGTACATACGCACCGCTTTCCCGACCAGTCTTCATCTATGTAAATGGGTCCGCACTCGACAAGCCTCAAGTCGCCAGCTTCGTTGACTTCTACCTCAAAATTGCGGGCAAATTGTCCAGCGAAGTGGGTTACATTCCGCTTCCTCAAAGTGTGTATACTGCCGCCGCTGCACGGGTTGCCGCGCGTGAACATGGGACCGCCTATCATGGCGACAACCGGGTTAGTGACCTCGTTTCAGACTAGATATATGGCTGTAGACGAGATCCCCCGGATCGAAAACCACGCCTCGATCAGGCGTGGTTTTCCACGTTTAGAGAGGCCTGCATGAGCAATTCCGCCGTCGTAGGCACCGGGCCTGTCAGCCCGCTGCGCGCCCATAAGCTCAGGCTTGTTGAATGGGCGCTGAATAAGTTTTTCCTGCTTTGCGCCCTGCTGTCAGTTGTTACCACAGCCGCCGTGATTGTAATTCTCGCGGTCGAGACGATCAGTTTTTTCGGTGAGGTCAGCCCGATTGATTTTCTGTTCGGGACCCGATGGACTCCCCTCCTCGAGCCAAAGCACTACGGCATCCTACCCTTGCTCTCTGGCACCTTCCTGATCGTTCTTGGCTCCTCGCTGGTGGCGCTGCCGATTGGTGTAGCGTGCGCGGTCTACCTAAGTGAATACGCCGGCGAGCGTACCCGTTCGATTGTCAAGCCGGTACTAGAGGTGCTTGCCGGCATTCCGACCGTGGTTTACGGCTACTTTGCCTTGACGGCTGTGACGCCTGCATTGCGTACGGTCTTTCCCGAAACCCAGATATTCAACGCCGCCAGTGCAGCGATTGTGGTGGGGATTATGGTCCTGCCCATGGTGGCTTCACTGTGCGATGACGCACTGCGGTCAGTGCCGGACTCGCTTCGTCAGGGAGCCTATTCGCTGGGGGCGACCTCGTTCGAGGTTAGTGCCCGGGTGGTCATCCCGGCGGCGCTTTCCGGCATCTTCGCGGCGTTTGTGTTGGCGGTGTCACGGGCTATCGGTGAAACCATGGCCGTGACGCTGGCGGCTGGCGCGACGCCGAATCTGACCCTCAATCCCCTGGAGAGCATCCAGACCATGACGGCCTACATCGTACAGGTCAGCCTTGGCGACACGCCGGCGGGTGAGCTGACATACAAAACACTGTTTGCGGTGGCGGCTGTTCTGTTCACACTCACCCTTGTACTGAATCTAATTGCCAGCAAGGTGATGAACAAGTACCAGGAGGTATACGAGTGAGCCCATTCGGCGATTCCGGCAACCTCGCTGCACGTCAGCGCAAGGCGCGGCTCTTCTCCGGGATCTGCGTTGCCGTCACCTTTGCGGCGGTAGCAATCCTTGCAGTGCTTATCTATGAGGTAACGAGTACCGGTATTGGGTGGCTGGACAGCCAGTTCCTGAATAGCTTCCCGTCGCGGTTCCCCGAGAAAGCGGGCATCAAGTCGGCTCTCTTCGGAACGCTCTGGCTTGTGTCACTGACGGCGCTCTTCTCGATTCCAACGGGGGTCCTCGCTGCGATCTACCTTGAGGAATATGCGCCACGCAACCGACTTACACGCTTCATTGAGCTCAATATTGCCAACCTCGCGGGTGTGCCTTCGATCGTATACGGAATCCTGGGTCTGGCGCTCTTCGTCCGGTTCATGGGCCTTGAACGTAGCGTTGTTTCTGGTGCGTTGACGATGGCATTACTGATCCTTCCCATCATCATCATTTCTTCGAAAGAGGCCATTAAAGCGGTGCCCTCGTCCATTCGGCAGGCTGCCTATGCCGTAGGTGCTACACGTTGGCAGGTCGTTCGTGCCCACGTATTGCCGGAAGCAATCGGTGGGATTCTGACAGGTGTGATTCTCTCGCTGTCACGGGCGATTGGTGAAACTGCGCCGTTGATCATGATTGGTGCGCTCACCTATATCGCCTTTGTGCCTGAAGGCCCGATGGACGAGTTCACGGCGTTGCCCATTCAGATCTTCAACTGGACCGCGAGGCCGCAGGCCGAGTTCCATGAACTCGCATCCGCAGGCATCATTGTGCTACTCGTCGTTCTGCTCAGCATGAACGCAATCGCTGTCTATATCCGATTCATGGGGTCCCGAAAGCCGTGACAGACAACATCCTGGAAACCCGCGAGGTTTCCATCAGCTACAGTGGCGAGGAGGCGGTGAAAAAGGTCAGCCTGCCGATTGCCGAGCGCAAGATTACTGCGATCATCGGCCCTTCCGGATGTGGCAAGAGCACACTGCTGCGATCGTTCAATCGGATGAACGATTTCATCGAGAATGTTGGCCACGACGGCCAGATTCTCTATCGCGGTCACGATCTGTATGGGGCGGACGTTGACCCGGTCGAAGTCAGGCTTCGTATCGGCATGGNGTTTCAGAAGCCCAACCCGTTTCCAAAATCAATTTTNCGNAATGTGGCCTGGGGTCCNAGCATCAACAACATGCCTGGAGATACCGGTGAGCGGGTGGAAACCGCGCTCANGCAGGCGGCGCTNTGGGATGAAGTCAANGATCGNCTGGAAGACAGCGCACTGCGCCTNTCTGGTGGCCAGCAACAACGGCTTTGTATCGCCAGGGCATTGGCTATGGAGCCTGAGATCATTCTCATGGATGAGCCNTGTTCTGCACTCGATCCAGTGTCCACGGCACACATTGAGGACCTGCTGTTTGAGCTCAAGACTGAGTACACGATTGTGATCGTGACTCACAACATGCAGCAGGCAGCGCGGGTTTCCGACTTCACGGCGTTCATGGAGAACGGTGTGCTGGTCGAGTTTGATGAGACCGAGACGGTGTTTACCAAACCCCAACACTCCCGAACTGAAGAATACGTTACGGGCCGNTTCGGTTGACNGGGCAACGGGACAAATGGGGAACGCCTATCAACTAAACGCTTCGGAGTGTTTGCCTGCACAGTCGGCACTGGAGTAAGAACAGACGGACACCGGACGAATCGCATGACTCACAGTGTCCAGGAGGGCCACACCAACCATGACCATGCATCTGCAGCGCGATCTCGAACAGCTGAGGAAACAGCTGATTGACCTGGGGAGTCGAGTTGAAACAAGCACTCGGAAAATCGTTGAGGCCATCGTCCGGCGCGATCCGTCTGAGCTTGAGGGTCTGGAGGTGGCAGAAGAGGAGATCAATCGCCTCGAGGTCGACATTGAAAACGAATGTCTGAAAATTCTTGCGCTACACCAGCCAGTTGCAGGGGACTTGCGCTTCATTATTGTCGTGCTCAAAGTCAACAATGACCTTGAACGCATGGCCGATCAGGCCGTCAACCTCACTGAAAGGGTGCAGGCGATAGCCGACGCGCGCCCNCTTGAAGTTTCTCTACCTTTTGCCGAGATGGGGGAGTACGTCAAGAAAATGGTCTCACTGAGCCTGGACGCCTTGTTGAAGGCGGATACGTCACTCGCACGCGAAGTGCTCGACATGGATGATCGCCTGGATGAGCTGCATGCTTCAGTCTTCAGCCTGCTGAGAGANCACATGCGCGACTTACCGGANTCGATACCTGCGGCNGTGTCCTGCATTACGATCTCAACCAATCTCGAACGTATGGGAGACCTCGCTACGAACATCGCGGAGGAGGTCATCTTCATGGAAGAAGGCAGTGTGGTNCGCCACNCCGGCTAAGTGCCAAGGCGGTACGGTTTGTTGTTAAGGGAGCCGATGCATACTTAACGGAGCCTTTATCATTCCTTTATTNATNCTCNTTAAATTCTGCGNCGAGNCTTAACAANTGGNGTCGGAGTCTTCACGNATGTNTATATTTAAAGNGTTCTTGATTGTTGGTGCAGTAGCGGCTGCTGCCATTTGGGCGCAGTTTGCCGGGGCGGTTGAGTTACCGGTAGACCTTTACGGCAAGGTCAACATCAGCCATGACAGCCACGACCCCGGGGATGATGACTTCAAAAGCAACGCTTCACGCATCGGCGTCAAGGGCGCTTATGAACTCGATAGCGGCCTTTCGATCATCTATCAGGTGGAGCAGTCAGTCGACTTCGCTCATGGTGGTNCAGACATCGANACTTTGTTAGGAATGCGCAACACCTTTGTGGGCATCAAGGGCGACTTTGGCAAGGTATTCTTCGGTACACACGACACACCATTCAAGAAGGCGCAGAACAAGATCGACGCCTTCAACGACCAGGTTGGTGACATCAAGACCCTGCTCCCAGGTGAGGTGAGGGCGCGCGACACTTGGAACTACCACTCGCCTAAGTTGGCCGGTGGCCTAGCGGTACAGGCCATGTATGTACCTGCTGATGGTGCGTTCGGCAGTAGTAAATCATTGTCTTTGGGATGGACTGCTGCCGATCTGTATTTTGGCTTCGGCGTTGACATGGACATGCGCAAGAACGAACGTGCTGTGGCACGGACCCGGGTTTACGACTCCTGGCGTGGNGTGGTTCAGTACACGCCGGGGTCATGGAAATTTGGAGCTTTGATTCAGAGCTCGGAACAGACGAACTCTGCTGGGGCTGACCGGGAAACTGGCTACATTGCTTCTGTGGCCTACAAACTGGATAAGCTGACGCTGATGGGTCAGTACGGAGCATCCGACATTTTGCGTGCCGATGCCGACCAACTGCTGCTTGGTGCGGCGTACAAGATCGCAAGCGGTACCAAAGTGTATCTGTACCTGTCGGATCTCGAGTCTGGTGGGGCGGTTGATTCGGTGTCGTTGGGGCTTGAGTACAAGTTTTAGTTAAAGTCTTTACTCAATCTTGATGACGCNCGTGTNTTTCTCTTAAAAAAGCTGTGTTTGAATCGTCTTTCATCGTGTGAAAGAGNTTAACCGTGGTGGAGGCAGGNGCCGGGCGAACAAAGATCGTTGTGGTCGAAGACGAGCCGGATATTGCGGAGGTCATTACCTACAACCTTCATAGGGAAGGATTTCAGGTTTCGTGTTCCGAGCGCGGCGACGAAGGACTGGTGCTGGTCAGGGCGGAATCACCAGCGCTTGTAGTGCTAGATCTGATGCTGCCTGGGATAGATGGTCTTGCGGTCTGCCGACAATTGAAGGCAGACCCGATCACTCATGACATACCGATCATCATTTTGTCTGCGAAAGGTGAGGAGGCTGACATTGTGATTGGCCTTGAAATCGGCGCGGATGACTACCTGTCCAAACCGTTCAGCCCGCGCGAGCTTCTGGCACGGATCAAGGCGGTACTGAGGCGGGGATCGGCAAGGCAGGACGATGTCAAGGAACGGATCGTTGTGGGGGATGTTCTGCTTGATGTTGCGCGTCACGAGGTGCGGGTCGGTGGCGAACTCGCCAAATTCACTGCAACTGAGTTTAAGATCCTCGTGAATCTGGCCTCTCAGCCTGGGCGGGCATTTACCCGTGAGCAACTATTGAATCGGGCTGTGGGTAAAGGTGTGGTCGTCGTCGATCGCAATATTGACGTCCACATCAGAGCAATCCGAAAGAAACTGGGAGACAGTGGCCGCTTGATCCAGACCATTCGTGGGGTTGGTTACCGTCTGGTGGATGACTGATGTCTTTTGCGTGCCCTCGAACAAACCTCAGCTCAGATGGCTGCTGAGCCATCGAATCTTGGCATGGCCTTGATGGGTTCATCCCCACTGTTCCGCACCCTGGTACTTCCGATTATTGCGGTAGTTGTCGTTGCAATAACGATCATATCGACCACTGCTTACGGGCTCTACGTACGCGACCTTGATCGCTCGTTCAAGGCACAGCTTGCCTCTGAGGCCGCAGCTTTAGCTATCGGTCGGCCCGAAGCGGAGATGCTCGCTGCGGATAATCCCGGCTTGTCTGGCGCAAGAGTTACGCTTATTGCTGCCCATGGTGTGGCTCTTTTCGACTCTTACAACGACCTGGACTCGCTCGGGTCATTGCTTGATCGACCTGAGGTCTTGCGCGCGACCTCACATGGGTCCGGGGAGGCAACACGCGTTAACCGTCAAGGTGAGTTGCTGCACTACGCCGCTCAGGCCATTGTTGTCGGGGACAATATCGTTGGTTACGCGCGGGTTGCGCGGCCCGCCTCTGAGTTGCGCGAGCGTGCCGCCTCGGTTCGCAATCTTCTTGCCCTGCTCGCCGTTCTGACGACGGTTGTCGGGGTTCTGGTTGTCGGACTTGTTATCGCGTGGCACGTTGTCGCTGTGCGTCGAATCCTCGGGGTTTCTGACTGCCTCCTGAAGGGCGAATATTCGAACCGTCTTCCTATCCACAGGGAAGACGAGCTTGGCTATCTTTCGCGCCGACTTAACGAACTTTCCAGCGACACCGTTGGGCGCATCGAGCAGGAACAGCAGATCAGCCGTCGGCTGGCTGCAATCCTCGCGGGGCTGAACGAGGGTGTTGTTGCCGTTGACGATGAGCAGAGGGTGATCCATATCAACGCCGCGGCCTATCAGATGCTCAACGAGGTCGATCGATCAGGCACGGGAATGCCGTTCTGGGAGGTTGTGCGGGTCAGCGAGGTGATTGGTGCGGTTGACGAGGCCTGTTCAAAACAGTCGACGGCGCGTCTGCAGGCCGACATCCATGGGCGTCAATACGACGTTTCGGTCATTGCATTACGGGATGGTGAGCTTGAGGGTGTGGGTGCCATTGTGGTTCTTCAAGACGTCACGGATCTGATTCATCTCGAGCAGGTGCGGACCGAGTTTGTCGCCAACGCCTCGCATGAACTGAAGACGCCCATAGCCGCAATTAAGGGTTTTGTCGAAACGATTATAGATGACCCGGAGATGCCGGACCTTATCCGTGATCGGTTCATGCGGCGTCTGCGCGTCCAGGCTGGCCGCATTGAGAATCTTGTTCAGGAACTGATCGCGTTGTCACGCTACGACGCGGCCCGCGAAACACTCCCCCTCGCACCCGTTGATCTGGCCTATGTCGTTCGGCAGGCCTACCAGAACAAACAGGAAGATGCCGAAAGTGCCTCGGTCATGCTGGAGTACGAGGGCCCGACTCGATCATTGGAGGTTCAGGGGGACAATGAAGCCTTGGCGCAGTTGGTTGTGAATTTGATCGACAACGGCATTAAGTATGTGGATACAGGCGGACACGTTAAGGTGCGCCTCTTTGACCTGGGTAGACACGCCGTTTTGGAAGTCGAAGACAACGGCATCGGGATTGCGGCAGGAGAGCAGGAACGGGTGTTCGAACGTTTCTACCGTGTTGACAAGGCGAGATCCGCGGAGAAAGGTGGCACAGGCTTGGGGCTTGCGATTGTGAAACATATCGCGCATGCACATCAGGGCACGGTGGTGGTCGAGAGCGCACCCGACCGAGGTTCGCTCTTCAGCGTGCGACTGCCGCTGATCGGTGAGAGTCTGGGGTTGCCCAAATAATACTATCCACGCCGCTACACCTCGAACAGAACGCCCGGGTTCAAAATCCCGTTTGGATCAAGTGTCTGCTTAGCCGCACGCAGAGTGGCTTCGAACAGATCAGGGCGCTGCCGACCCCATGCGGAGGCATGCATGCGCCCGACGGCATGGTGATGGGTGATGGTTCCGCCCAAATCGATCAAGGCTTCATTTGCTGCATCTTTTACTGTCTTCCATTGCTGCGCTTCGCTCCCAGGCGTTCCGGGTGCGCTAAAGGTGTAATACGGTGCAGGGCCGTCCGGGTAGATGTGCGTGAAGCGACAGGACAACGACCAGGCATCCCCGGCAACTTCACGCAGCGCGGCTCCAACCCGCTGCCTGACCCCGGCATCAAACTCGGGCCATCGATCCCATGTAATGGCTGTCTCGAACGTATCGTTGATGAGACCAAGGCCAGCGGTCATGCCTGCGTTAACGCCAATAAAGGAACTCCGCCAGTTGCCTACTGCGCCACCGCGACCGGTGGCCTTGCCTGAACCGTCGGCAAGAAGAATGTCATCGTCTTTGATTTGCCCGCCGCAGTCACGGGCGATTGCAACTGCCTCCTTGATGAAGGCGCCTTGTGGCACTTCGGCGGATTCGAAGCCAATGATCATCAGTGCTTGATTGCCCGCCAGACCGGCCGCGCGTTCCGCTTCTACCGGGTCCAGCAGGCGCAGGTTTGCGGGCCACAACTTGGCCTGCGCAACCTGCCGTGTCGCCTCTGCCGCCGCTTCCCAGGAATCAAACGTTACGCCTGCGGTAGCTCGGAAAACCGGGCGCTTCTGAATGCGCATCCACGCTTCCGTGATAACGCCCAGCGTGCCTTCCGAACCTAGCACCAAACGGTCAGGGGAGGGGCCGGCGCCACTGCCGGGCAGGCGACGTGACGTCCACCAGCCGGCCGGGGTCAGCATCCGTACGGATTCCACAAAATCATCGATGTGGGTGTGGTTGGTCGCGTAGTGACCGCCGGAGCGGGTGGCAATCCAGCCGCCCAGCGTTGACCAGGGAAAGCTTTGTGGGAAGTGCCGCAAAGTGTATCCGGAGGGGCGTAAGGCCTCCTCAAGGTCAGGGCCAAATATGCCCGCCTGAATGTGCGCCGCCCGGGACGTGTCGTCTACTTCTAGGACTTTGTCCAGACGTTCCATGTCGATCGTGACGGCGCCGCGGGATGCTTCAGGTATGAGTACGCCGCCAACCACGGTGGTGCCCCCGCCATAGGGTACAGCCACGTACCCTTTGCCATCACACCAATCGAGGACCTGCTCCAATTCAGCTTCACTGGTTGGGTAGGCCACAGCATCGGGCGGCTCATCGAACTCTCCACGTAGGGCTTTGTTGAACTCCAAGAAATGACCGCCGTAGGTGTGGATCACGCGCTCGGCATGATCTGTGGACACCACCTCACTGAGCGCGCCCGGTATCGTGATACGCGGTTTACGGAGGCCAATTTCACTCAGATCCGGCACGCGTGGCGCGTTGATTTCCCGACCGTAGCTTGCCGACAGGTTTAACGCGGTTTCCTCGCGTTGCGCCTGTGTTGGTTCATCGGACTCCCAGCCCCACGTCCAGAAGCTCCTGCGACCTCGTCTTTTTCTAGTGTTCTCAGACATCTATCCGCTCCTTGGCGACATGATGTTACGGTCTGGCCAGATCCGGCAGCGTGATCTTCTTGCCGGACTCGAGTTGTACATGGATTGCCTTGCAGCCGGCAGCGTTCAGCTGTTCGCGTATCTCGCGCCCGCCGTCATAGAGGGATTTTGCAGGTGTCCAGTTCAGGTAAACGCGTTCCCTTGCGGAAGCGGTGTGGGTGCGACTTGCAACGCCCTCACGTTGCAACGATCTACCCAGCCCGCGCAGCATTTTGTCTGCACCATCGCGGTCTGTTGGCACGCATGACAGCGTCACTGAAGCTGGTAGGTGGGGCGGCCTGCTCGCATGAGGCAGGACGTCAGGAAAGACTCGCACGTCCGTGCTGAGTTTGAACGTCATGTCGCCCGCCAACGCATATTCGAGTTCGGCGAAGGCTGCCGTCCATCCAGATTCGGGTACCTCGACCTGGATGGCGTAGATTCCAGGGCCATGTTGTTCTACCGATGCCGCAACGTATTGGCGGCCAAGGGTCTCCAGCCTGAAGTCGCGGGCAGTGGAATTGTGTGCTTGCCATAAGGTTACGCTCGCGGGCACGTCGTTTGTGAGGATCATTAGGGTTGCATCATCCCAGCGCCAACTGAACTGTGGCGGCTTTTGCCCCTGGGCGATCAACGCGTGGAAAGCGACCAGGCCGGCCAATGCGTCGCTGCCCTCAAGGCTATGGTCCGCGTTGGGAACATATCTGAGGTAGGTCTCGCCGCGCAGACCGTTAAGGTAGAACCTTGAGGAGTCCGGCAGGAAAAACTGATCACCGCTACTGTTGACGATGTACTTGGGCATGTGGAGTCGGTGTCGGTAGTGCCATGGATCGACCAGTTGATAAAGATCAGCGAGGCGAGGGTTGTCGAGCTCCTGCATGATGCCGTGGTCAACGTAATTTCCGATCGATGCCGCCCAGAATCCGTAGGCAGCAAAGTGATGGCGCATGGAGATACCCGCGTTTAGCACGTCTATTACGATCGGGGCGATGGCTATAACCCGCTCATCCATGGCACCGGTGAGCCAGGTGGTCCAGCCGCGTTTTGATGCGCCTGCGACCACAAAACGATCGACCCTGTTAGGGGTTTCCTGGGAGGCCACGGCGGCTGTTACGGTGTCCATCGCGCGTACAGCAGCTTTGACCATCGCGTTGCGGGGCAGCCAACGCGCCTCGCCGCTTTGTAGGTACTGGGCCCAGGCGTAGCCAATCAAGTCGTCTTCCCACCGCGGTTGTCCGTCGTTGTGAAAGATGAGCGGCTGGTTGGGGACCATGCGCAGCTCCGCCGCCACGGTTGATGTTGCTCGGGCGACAGCAGTGACTTCCGCGCCTGCTCGGTCGGGCGCGGCGCGTCCGTTGCTTCCGCCGCCAATGAAAAGCAGTCCCACGTCGGAAACCACACGATCGGGCACTGCGATAGTTAACCAATGTCGCCATTCGGGTTTGTCGACCTCAGAGGGAGTGAGCCAGCGTTGGGAAACAAACTCAACAATGAGGTGTGTGAGGCCCTCCTCGGTTTTGGTACTCACCAGCTGCCAGCGGTAGCTGGGGTCGTGGGTACGGACGTATTCATCGATCGCCGTTGCTGCCTGTAGGGGCGTGCCGACCGCCGGCGCGGACACAAGCAGTGCGCAGCATATGAGCAAGGCGATGCGCATGGCGGGGCCTCGATTATTGATTTCGGGGCCCCACCGTAGCACGGCACGGGTCGTGCCCTGCTTGCAGCTGCGCACTCCCTCAATTCAGAAATCAATCCGGATAGTGGGCGAATGCGCTGAAGCCTGTCGGGAACTGCTGTAAAGCAGACAGCCTCTGCGTCGAAGCCGGTGTGCCGATAGCGGCAGGTCGCAGCGGTCGTGCAGGTGGTATGCNAGGCATCACTCNTCAGAACAGCGCCTGCAGCTACCACGTATGCAGCGACATCTGCTGCGGAGACGAGATCCGTCTGGATGATCTAAGCGCGACCAAAACACGGGCTGTCATCGACCGCGCACCCATTGTGTTTCAGCAGATCGAGGAGGTTCTCTGTGCCCATAACAGTGGTGATCCAGGCCCAGCCTGCTAAGTCAGCACCAAGCCGACACGGGGCTCATGAAGNGGTGCGGGTCNCTTAACCGGGCGTGGCTACTGTGCTGTTTTCTTTGCTAGATTCTTGACAGGCTACGACGGCTTAACAGTAGGTNCCTTNTACCGCAGCGACGATCGCGGCAGAATCCGCGCCGGCGTNCCAGCAACTGGACATTGAGATGAGCACAATTTCGCCGACAGGGCGCACCTCGGCAGACCGGCTTTCGGTGTCCATGGTACGTGGCTCTGTGATGTTGCTGGTGTTCCTGAGCTCCGGCTGCAAGAGCAGTGGCCTGATCCAATTGCCGTTACTGGATGCGGCAGTGCTCGAAGTTGAAGCTCCTGTCAGCCGGATTGCTTTTGGCTCCTGTGCCAGGCCCACCCGGGACCAGAGCATTTANGACACGATCCGCGACCGTCAGCCTGATGTGTTTCTCTTTATTGGTGACAACGTCTACGCGCCCAACAACCTTGATCCGTCGCTTGCAGGGCTACGGAAACAATATCGATTGCTGGGTAAGTCTGAGCCTTTTGCGCGCCTGCGTGCTGAGGTTCCTTTGCTGATCACCTGGGACGATCACGACTATGGGCCTAACGACGCAGGTGGCGAGTTTGCATACAAGGCGGAGTCCCAACGGATCTTCAATCAGGTGTGGGGCATTGGTCCGGACGATCCACGCTCCCGACGCGAAGGGGTTTACCACACACAAACTGTGGGTCCGGNCGGACAGCGGGTCCAGTTCATTTTGTTGGATACGCGCTACTTCCGCACGCCACTGAACGCAAACCCGGCGGGGTCCGCGCTACGCTACGCGCCACAGACGGACCCTGACGCCAACATGTTGGGTGAGGCGCAATGGCGTTGGCTCGCTGCTACGCTGCATGAACCTGCGGATCTGCGTATTCTGGCGACATCGATTCAGGTGATCGCTGACGGGCACGGTTTCGAAGCGTGGCATCTAATGCCGGCTCAGCGTGAAAGGCTCTACGAGGTCATTCATGACTCCGGTGCGGAGAATGTCATCCTGATCTCAGGGGATCGACANTCTGCCGCAATNTACCGCCGGGACGATGCGATCGACTACCCGCTCTATGAGGTGACGTCTTCCTCGCTCAACGTCCCGCTGACCAGATTCCTCGCCAAGGTTGATCACGAACCGGGTCCCCATCGCCTNCACGACCCTGTCTATGCCGCTAATTTTGGTGAGATGGAGATTGACTGGTCGGAGGCCAGAGTGCGTCTAACAATCCGCTCGGATCAAGGGAACGTGCTACGCGAGGAAGTGGTGGCACTGGGTGACCTGCAACGACCATAGCCTTCGCATGCAGGCACACGAACAGCGTCTGAGGGATGCTGGGCACGTAGGGAAACGATGTGTGTCTTCCCATATCTGGCGTCCCGCTTTCGGCCGCCGGTTCGGTTAGCCGCCCTGCTATCGAGTGTATTGNCCGGGCATTTATTGCACTCGAGCGCCTGAGTGATGCGACAATGCACGGGTAAACTCGCCGCCACTCTGGATATGCCCTCACAGAATGTAGCCGTCGCCGGTGGCGCGCACCGTGATATCACCCACTGCCACGCCTTGGGGCTGATCTATGGCATGTACTATTGCAGCCACAATAAACTCTGGATCAAGCGCCGCGTATTGGCTTGACTCCGGATCTGCCGCGGCTGCCGGCGCAGTGCCCGCAGCACGGGCCTGCAGTTTGGCCATGTACTCCGGTCCGTTCTGACCAAGGATGCCGATCAGCGCCTCGGGGTTGATGATGCCGGTTCCGAGGTTGGTGCCGGGCACCCCGGTGGGTTTCACCAGGGTTACCCTGATCTTGCCCTGTGATTCAACCCGCAGGGACTCCGAAAGAAAATTTACCGCTGCTTTCGAGGCGCCGTAAACGCCGGCGCCAACCACTGGGAAGTTCCCGTAAATCGAAGACAGATTAACGATGTGGCCCTGACCCTGATCGATCATCAGGTCGTGTACCGCGGCTATGCCATTCATGACCCCACGTATGTTGACGTCGATGCAACGATTCCAGGCTGCAAGCGCATCTTTGTGGTCGGCATGGAAGGCAAGCGGCATTGTTCCTGCATTGTTGACAAGAACGTCGACCCCTCCATGCGCTTTGTACAGCACGTTTGCGGCGGCGGCAAAGTCCGCCGCATCTGTCACGTCGGTGCGGCGAGTCAGCAGTTCACCACCCAATTCGTCGGCAAGTGAACCCAGCCCGTCGGCGTCGATGTCGACGCCTAGGACGTGTGCACCGCTATTTGTGAGCTCCGCACAGAGNAGTCGCCCAAACCCACTTGCAGCTCCGGTGATAAGCGTNCGCTTGCCTTTTACATNGTTGGCCATTCCGTTCCTCCTGATTGCCTGTTGGCGATTCCGCCGGTACGCTCGGGCGGGATTCAAATACCACAAACTAAGAGGTTAACTGACTGTGACCACGGCAACCGCAACGCCACTTTCCGAGCGCATGGAATACCTCTCAGATGAATGGTTTAGTGCGGGGCAGGGGATTGTTGGCAAGCTGGGTCCTTGCGGTCAGGCGTTCAGCTACTCGGTCCGATGCGGCAACCCACCCTGTCATATTGCGGCTGAACCTNTAGGCTACACACTGCGCATGACGGCCGAGGGCGTAGTGCTGGAGCGTGGCTTCGACTCAGGCTCGGACGTGTTCGAAGACCTCGACTACAACGCGGCGCAATGGCTGGATGGCATAGTAACGGAAGACAATGCGGAGTCAGCGGCGCGCCGCCGTACCGAATATCAGCACCTGTTTGGGGTTGAGGATCGCAGCGCCACATTTGGATCCGAGGTTAAACGGNTATGTGATGCGTTCCGGGATCATCAGGCTAGGCGCACAATCGTCAATCCGGATGTTGCGCACCGTGTGCAGTCTTTTGGCCTTGCCGCGAATACTGTCGGCTTTGACGATACGGGCTACACGGTGTTCGAAGAGGCTTTCTCAGATGCATTCGCTGATGCCATGCGCGCGGAAGCGGCTGTCAATCACGCCGGCAGGGACAAGGGCGCAAGCTTTAGAGCCACCATGCTGCTGCGACGGGGAAGCCTCTGGGAGGAGGCTGCACTGCATCCCTGGATACTCACAGCGGCGGACTACCTCGTTGGGCGTGGCTGCTTGATGTATCAAAGTGACACCATAGTGAAGGAGAAGGGGCAGGAGACTCACCCTGGCTTGCATTCAGACTATGCGGCTTCGCGGATTACCGAGCCATTCCCGGAGTTTTGTGTGTTGACTGTGGCGGTCTGGGCGATTGATGACTTCCAATCCGAGCATGGTCCGACTGTGATCCTCCCGGGCAGCTATCGCAAACGTGCACAGGTCCCGCCGGGTACCACGCAAGAGGGCGCCGTAAAAATTGAGATGAAGCAAGGTTCGATTGCCATGTGGAACGGTGCGACCTGGCATGGNTCTACACCGCGCACGGCGCGCGGCAAGCGGACGTCGTTACACAACACCTACTGCCGCAACTATCTCCGCCCACTCGAGCACTACCAGACCGTTGATCCAGCAATTGTGGCGCGTAACCCCCCGGCGTTCTCTTCCCTTTGTGGGTTGGATGACGCGTTCGGTAAGAGTNGCGATGAGGGCGCTGATTTCGAGCGCTTGAACTATGCCGCACGGAAAGGTTTTGCGGGTGCCGANGCGTTGCCTGCCTGGAGTAGGTAGAGCGGTAGGCAACCCTGTCGATTGGCATGGCCGCGCGCCCAATCGACCAAACTTTAGGCTCAGGGGCTTCCTCAATAGTCCCCACTATCTGGTCCCGAACGGGTAGATCCTGGCCACTCGCCGACCAAACCTGACTGGTCCCCTGCGGCATCGCTTCCGACGATCAGAATTTGCGAGCGCCGATCCAGCTCGTCATCAGCAACGCACTTAGTCTTTTTTTGCGTTGGAGTACATCGGCTTTGGCGCGCGTGCTAGGACGTACATCGGTGGGCGCTTGGGTATTTTCAGCTTGTATAAGCGATAAATGCCGATGTATTGGGCCACGCTGCCCTTCAGCGACTTGGGAACGGGTTGCGCGGGCCTGCGGCAAGATAATCCTGGGCCCACTCCAACAGCGAGCGCGGCGCGCGGCCGAGCACTCGGTGTACTGTATCCGCCACCTCTGAACCCAAGCCTTCGCGAAAAGCGCGGTTGAACTGCAGCATGATGGCCTGATGCCAATCCGGCATGGACCCGTGCGCGAGATTGGCCGCGAGGTCTTCGAGCGTTTGCGGCGCGTAGCGCACTGGGNTGTTCATTGCTTCCTCAAGGATTGTCGCGACATCGTCGTAGGTCAGTGCGGCCGGTCCTGTTAACGGCACCGACAGGCCATCAATGACGGTCTCCCCGGCCAGCACGGCGGCGGCTGTCTCGCCAATGTCGCGTGCATCGACCATGGCGATGGCAGCGCTTCCNATGCCCGACTCGATCCGGCCGGTCTCGCGTACATGATCAAGTNTNAATGCCAGGTTCTGCATGAAAAACGGCGGGCGTAGGGCCGTCAGGTTGAGGCCCATCTCCCGCAGATCTTGTTCGGCCTCGGAGTGCCAGCGCCCGCTGTCAACGTAGGAGTCGAGCNTCGTGCCAAGCCCCGACACCTTCACTATGGCCGGTGGTGAAGTGCGTCGACTTGCGCGTTCGCCGAGGGCTGCTTCGCGAGCGCGCAGGTGCGGAGAAACCGGAGAGATCAGAAAAACCTGTTCGATGCCATCAAGCGCGGCATCGAGGGACTCTGGCTGATCCAGATCGCCTGCGATCAGGTCGACCTCCGGTGCATCGAGGCCGGCATCCAGGTGCGCCTGTCGGACGAGAGCGCGAGGGCGTACACCGTGACTCTGGACGAGCGTGTCGGCCACAATCCGACCCACCCTNCCGGTATATCCGGTCACGAGAATCGTCATCTGTACGACATCCTTCAGCGCGTCTGGGCAAGGGCTGCAACGGTACTGGTGCCGATACGTCCTGCCGTATCGAAGAGCGCACACTGGCCGTTCGCGACGCCGTCTGCGGACTGATGGTCGATCACCTCAAAGCCGATCCAGTCAGAGTGTGGCAGCCGGTGTAGGTACAAGGTGATATCNGTATTGATGAACTGCAGGCCTGCATTGCCGCCATTGGCATAGGGACTTGCAAAGTCNGCAGCAAGTGCAACGCGCTGCCAGGCGCTGAGCGGTCGACCTTCTATCAGCTCACGCACTTCGCGCATCCANAGCTGTCGTGCACCGGCGGCGCCCATGCTCCCCGAGATAAGGCGTGTCTGCCACATGCGCCCCATCGCATTGTCGCCATCCGAGGCCAGTTCGTCTGGCTGGGGCACCTGCCAGTCCTGAGGTTTCCAAACGGAACCCGAAGGCTCGGTGCCCACCCTCAGAAGCTGNGCCGATGCGCGTCCAACACTCTTCTCGCCGCTGAAGATCTCGGCGTTGATTACCCGAATACGGCGGCCTTCTCGAACCANCTCGTGGGTCACGCGCATCGGGTCAAAACCCGGCAGGCGATAGAGATCAACCGTAAGCCGGGCAGGAATCAGGTCGTCTGCGCCGTGAGNGTGNTCGATTTCGGCTGCGAGCAGNCCCGCAACGACCCGTCCGTGTAGAGAGTTNGGGTCCCAAGGGCCGGCGCAGACGGGCTGAGGTACAAACCAGCCTGGTTCCCCCGGACAAAAGAAAGGCTCGTCGCTCATCAACTTATCTCCTCAAGTCCACAATTTCGCCAAGTTCGAGGTCGCCGTTCAGTGCGCGCTCTCGACGTTCCTGCAGCGCGTCGTGGATTCGTTTGTGCTCGCTGCGAGTCAAGCGGTAGACCGAGAACAGTATCGCGGGGATCAGATACAGCAAGGGGATCACTACGCCTATTGCGATGCCGAGTTCGGTAACCATGTTGTCAGGCACTTCGCTCGGATTCACGCCACGCGGAAACTGCAGCAAATCGATCACAAAACCAGCGATGACAATGCCGAGGCCGCTGGTGGCCTTGCCTGAAAATGACATCGCTGAGAAGAACATCCCTTCTTGCCGACGTCCGGTCATGTATTCCTGATAATCCAGGATGTCGGCCATGATCGACGCGCCCATGATGCCGTAGATGGTCCCTGCGAATGTGCGGACGAGGGAATTCGCAACCAGGACGATCACCAGCAGGTTCGTGCCGTTGTCAGGCAGGACGTCAAGAAAGCGCAGGTTGATGATGAAAATGCCATCAAACAGTAGGAAAAGAAACGTCACGAGTATGATGTGTTTTTTGTCGAAGCTCTTCTGTACCCAGGGGACCACTGCGAAGGCCAGTACTGCACCTATGATGGAGATCTGGAACCAGCGCAGGTCTTCGGGTGTCAGCTCCCAGAAGTAGGTGTTCAGGTAGATGTCGAGGGCGCCTATTCCGCCACCGATGGTTGAGCCGACGAGTACTGCCATGAAGACGATCAGGAACTGCCGGTTTCGCAGTGCGATGATGAGTTCTTCGAAAACACGGGCGAAGGAAAACCGCGGTGTGTCGTCTACGGGCTGAATGAGATAGGGAATCTCCCTACGGCTGAAGTGAGTGGTGAATAGCACGGCGGCAAAGACCAGCACGGCTAGGACCGCCGCAAACGTTGGATATGGTTCGGGGTTCAAGTGGCCGGGTGAAAACTCATCCGAGCTGGGAAAAATGAAGGTATAGGTGCAGACCGTAAAAGTTGCGCCGCCGATCCAACCAAATAGATACCGATATGTGACGATGGTGGTGCGCTCTGCATAGTCGTCGGAAAGCTCGGCCATGAGCGAAGTCCAGGGAACCAGGAAAAGGGTCATCGAGCCCCGTACCAGAATGCTGAAGAAGAGAACCCATGCGAACAGGACCCAATCGCCCCCCGCTTTGACCGCGTCTGGTGGGACAAACACGAGGAACAAGGATGCTGCCAGCGGCAACGCGGCGAGATACATCAACGGATGCCGTCGCCCAAGCGGCGACTTAAGATTGTCGCTGACACTGCCAACCACAGGGTCGGTGACGGCGTCGAAGAGCACAGCAATGCCTAGGGCGAGCGATGCAAGCCCGGCGGACATGCCGAGCACCTGGTTATAGTAAAGGAGCAGAAACGTTCCGAACGCAAAGTTCTTGAACGTATCGGGGATGGCCCCAACCCCTTGAATCATCTTTGTCGAAACAGGGACCTTCCCTACCCGCTGCTTCTCTCGTCGGAACTCGCTAGTCAAACTGTCTCAACCTGGCTTGCCAGTTCGGCATTAAGTCATAGAAAAGCCCCTCGAGCACGGGCGAACTTTAAGCTGGGCGGAGTCTGTGCTGGTAATGTTTGGTCCGCTTTGCGCTACATATGTGGGACGATAGATGTAGTTCGCTCACTTAACGACAAACACATGGAATCTTCTGAATACGAAGCCCGTACGGATCTTGCCGCCGCCCACCGCCTTGCGGTACACCATGGTCTGAACGAAGGGGTCTGGAACCACATCAGTCTGCTCCACCCAGACAACGACGAGCTCATGCTGATCTCGCCCGGTCACACGCATTGGTCTCAGGTGACGGCGAGCAGCCTTGCCTTGATGGACGGCGAGGGCAGTTTGCTTGCGGGTGAGCGACCCCCGATCCGGGCTGGGTGGATCATCCACTACCCTGTGCATCAGGCGCGCCCGGACGCACGCTGCGTTCTGCACGTGCACGCGCCGTATATCACTGCGATGTCAATCCGAAAGGACATGATATTCGAGACGCGCTCCTCCCAGCAGTCGATGCCGTTTCATGATGACCTCGTGTACTACGAGGTCTACGACGGCCTACTCGACAGCGAATCGGAAGGGTTTCGTATGGCCGAAACACTGGGTGATAAGCGGGTACTCATGTTGCGCAATCACGGGGCCTTGATAACGGCACCCAGCGTTGCGATGGCCTACCTGTACGTCTATCAGCTTGAGAGAGCATGCATGTATCAACTGCTTGCGGTGGCGGGTGGTGGCGAGATGCAGCTCATTCCCGAAGACATCGCGGCGGCGGCTGCGGCTCAGACTCGCAACGCGACGGGCCACGGCCATTGGGATGGCATGAAGCGCTGGATGGCGGCGGCTGAACCGGACTTCTTGAACTAAGCGTTTGCGCTTTCTGGTCAAACGAACTGGCTCGGTGGAGGGCATGATGGTGCTGTGTATGCACGAACCACTCGGCGCCGCTGGGCCATGCTGAGGCGAATTGAGCAAAGAGTTGTCGACCCGACGTCGCTTGAATAGCCAGCGGGGTTCGCTGGTGCGTCTCCTGATCACCCCGCGTGGATGTTCAGGGCCGAATTGAGCTGGAATGTTGCGTGCTATGTATATCTAAGACGAGTGCGCAGTGCTGCGCGCCAGTCGGGGCGTGGGGTATCGAGTTTCCCAGCACAATTGCTGATTGAATCGACATCCAGAGCGAATGGCCCATCCCGTTTGTCGTAGATCATGAGCCCCAGTCCGTCCGCTAGTTCTGGTCGCAGGTCCGGGCCATTGAGGCGCATGCCGCGCCACCTAGGGCTGAAGTCTGAGAACGGGACAAACACCGTTTCCCATTCTCCGCTGGTGCTGAAGTCGGCCCACCAGGTTGCCCGCTGCGTCCTGCTGGAGAGGCGGAAGGTGTAGGTACGGCCATCCCCACGCAACCTCAGTGTTAGGCCCTCACCGGCTAGGTTCAGGCGTTGTCGCACCGAGCGGATGGACGAGAACCCACCGCCTTTGGTGTTGGTTGCGCCACGAAATACAAGCACACCATTCGTGACCCGATGATCGCCGCGTGAGCGGCCACCCATAACACCGTCATTGACGGTGCGCCAGCGAATGTCGCCGGTGTCGCCGTCGAAATCGGTCAGAACTTTGCAGGCCCCAACAACGCTGGTGCACCAGAAGCTGGCGATGAGCGCGATGCATACGTATAACCGGGATTGCAGAGATTGCATGCAAGCTCATACGTTCGCCGCGGCCGATCAGATGGACGGCCAGCTATCTGGCTAGGTGTTTCTGGAGGAACAACACCGTCGCCTGCTGGTAGATGTCACGGTTTTCCTTTCGCCGGTAGCCGTGCCCTTCATTGAGCGCGTTGATGTACCAGACATCCTGGCCGTTAGCCCGCATCCGCTCGACCAGTTGCTCGGATTCGGTCACCGGCACTCGCGGGTCGTTCTGACCCTGCACGACCAACATGGGAATCCTGATCTGCTCTGTATGATTCAGCGGGCTGATGGACTCGAGGAACGCACGCATGGCGGGGTCGCGCTCATCGCCGTATTCGGGCCGGCGCAGGTCACGCCGGTAGTCCTGTGTATTGGTTAGGAAAGTGACGAAGTTGCTGATGCCCACACGGTCGATGCCGGCTACCAATCGATCACTGTAGTGCACTGCGGAGGCGAGCACCATGTAGCCACCGTAGCTGCCTCCTGTGACGGCCACTCGGCTCTCATCTAGGTCTGGCTGGGTCTCTATCCAGTCGAGCAGCGCGCCGATATCTTTGACCGAGTCTTCGCGCAGCCTGCCGTTGTCGAGGCGTAGGTAGCTTTTGCCGTAACCGGACGACCCGCGTACGTTAGGCCGGATGACCGCGGCATCCAACTTCTGAATCCACATCTGGTAGGTGCTGCTGAACCCTGGGCGGGCCTGGCTCTCTGGTCCGCCGTGGATTGCGACGATGACGGGGTGGGGGCCGTTGCCGCGAGGGCGATAGACAATAGCTGGAATATTGCGGCCGTCGAACGTTGGGTACTTGAGGATTTCGGGCGTAACAAAGTTTTCTGTGTTCAGGCCTCCAACCTCACTTTCGGTCCAGCGGGTCAATTTGCCGTGACTGGTGGGGCTGCGCTTCAGATCAAGCACATAGGTATCGGCAGGGCTAGTGGGTGTGCTGATGGACATGGCAAGTGCTCTGTCGTCCGGCGCGAAGGCAACCCAGCCAAGAAGTCCCACTGGCAGTTCGACTGGGGCATAGGTAAAACGCTTCAGGTCAAGCAGATAAAGATGGTCGTAGCCATTTTTGTTGACCGAGAATGCCGCGCGGCGACCGCCTTTGGAGATCTGGATCAACTCAACGTCCCACGGAATATCTGCGGTTAGGATCTGCACCTCATTGGGGTCCTCCAGTGGCGCCCAGGCAAGTTCGGTAAACTCGCCGCCGCGATCGGTCGTGAAGAGAAAGCCGTCCCTAGCGAAGCCCGCCGCGAGGTTTGAACCAGTCACTTCGGTCAATCGGCGCATGTCGCCTGTATGCATGTCTAGCAGGCGTACGCTCGACTCGTTGATCGAGACGTAGTTGTTGACTAGTAGGTATCTACGGTCAGCGCTGAAGTCGACCGCGGTCCAGCTTGAACCGTCTTGAGCGGTAAAAATCACGCGAGCGTTGGCCGGCGCGGTTGGGTCCATTATCCAAAGGTCGTTGGAGCGGCCATTGCGTCGTGTGCTCCGGTAGGCCAGCAGTTCACCTTGTTTGTCCCAAAGAATACCGCCGTTGCGGGATTCACCGTCCGTTAGCATGGTGGCGTCGCCCGTTTCCGGGTCAAACAGGAAAATCTGCGCAAATTCGTTGCCGCCTGCGTCCATCGTAAATGCTAGTTTGGCGCCGCCCGGTTGTTTGGCGGTATAGCCGACTGGCTCGGGGAAGAATGTGAGCTGGTACCGGGCTGCGCCGGGGCCGGCAACGTGGTGCAGCTGACGCAGATCGCCAAAACGCGTCAGGATGTAGAGCCCGCCGCTGTCGTCCCAGTCCATAAATATCCCGGTGCGCACGTTCTGGTAGCGCACCAGCTCGTCGACTAGCGCGGCGGGAATCTCCGGAATGTCCTGCAGTATCAGATTGCCACCGTTTTCGATGCGTTCGTCGACGGCGTATGCACTGGCGACAAGCCAGAGCGCGGCGCATGTGGCGGCTTGCAGCTGACGTCGGGTCAGCCCCATCGCGAGTCTCCCTGATCGGCGATTGGTGCACCGTAACACGCACTTTCAACGTGTATATTCGTTAGTCCCCCTTCAGCACTGGTGCTGATCATGACCGACTACACCGTACCCCTCGAAACTCGGGACAACAGCCTCGATGTGGTTGGGGGTAAAGGCCGCTCGCTGGCCATCCTGGCCAACGGTGGATTTAGGGTGCCAACCGGGTTTCATGTGACCACGGCGGCCTATCGTGACTTTGTTGGCGCGCATGGGTTGCAGTCACAAATTGTCGAGCTTGCGCGGCCAGCCCTGGTGGAACGAAGGGCATCATTCACGGCGGCCAGTCGTGACATTCAGGCTCTGATTAATGCCCATGAGTTTTCGACGGCCATCAGTGCGGCGATCAGTCAGGCCTGTGCCGGGCTCGGCGAGGCGCAGGCTGTGGCGGTGCGTTCATCGGCAACCGCGGAGGATCTGCCCGGTCTGTCTTTTGCGGGCCAGCAGGAGACCTACCTCAACGTTACGGGGACAGATTCGGTGCTAGACGCTGTCCGTTGCTGCTGGGCTTCCCTCTGGACCACTCAGGCCATCAGCTACCGCCATCAAAATGGCATCGACCAGGGCTCGGTTGCAATGGCGGTTGTGGTGCAGGTGATGGTAGCGTCGGAGGTCTCCGGGATCCTCTTTACCGCCAATCCGGCTACCGGAGAACGTGCCGAGATGATCGTGAATGCCAGCTATGGACTCGGTGAGGCTGTGGTAGGTGGTCAGGTGACTCCGGATACGTTCATTCTCGATAAGGCCACCAAGCGCGTGACCGAGACGGTGCTCGGGCCGAAAGCGCAGAAAATCGTGGCGGACGGGACGCAGGGCGTGCGGCTCGAAGAAGTTCCCGAAGCTGATCAAGAGGCGTCATCGCTGGACGATGCGATGCTTGGCGAACTGGCCTCGACTGCGATTGAGATTGAAGCGCTTTATGGGGGTCAGCCACAGGACATCGAGTGGGCTCTACTTGACGGGGTGCTGCATATTCTGCAATCCCGGCCGATTACGAATCTACCGGTACAGCCGGTGCAAGCGGATTGGACTCTGCCCGAACCAGCACAGTTTGTGAGTCGCCGGCAGATTGTGGAAAACATGCCGGACCCGATCTGCCCGCTTTTCGAGGAACTGTATCTTACGGAAGGGCTGGAGTCCCCGCGCAAAGGTAAAAGCCTGATGGTTGGCGGCGGGGCAATGTATGTCACTGTCGATGGTTACGCCTACCAGCGCTTCGACTTTCCGCAGATCATCGAGCAGGCAAAGGACCTGGACAAGCCGGAGCCGGTGACGGAGTTGGAGATTGAAGCCGCCGAACGTGAGGCGGAAGAGAAAGCCGAGCTGAGGAAACGTCGGATCGCTGCGATTGGGCCGCCTGCAGAAGAACGCGAGCGGATAGCGGCAGGTGACGTTGAGCAATTCCGGTCGGATCTCGGCGTGGAGGAACGCGTAGAGTTTGATGCATGGTGGGCGGCTGAAGACCAGGACCGGCTTGCGACTCGGTTGACGTTCCCCAAAAGTGACAACCCTACCTATGTCGCGTTCAACAATACTGAGTGGAATAACCGGCAGCTGGGTGAATGGCATGATGTGACGCGGCCACGTCTTGTTGAAGTGGGAGAGCGGTGGGCGGCCCTGGATATCTTGGCTGCGAGCGATGAGACTCTGCTCGAGGGTATCCGGGAGATGGGGATTGAGGAGGGCTACTACTGGTCATCCAATGCCAGTCACTCGTTTGGGGTGGCCAAGTCGACCGACGACCAATTGCAGTGTTTCCTGCGTGAGACGCTACCGGATGAGCAGTTCATCAGCGGTCAGTTCCTGTCCGGCATTGAATCTCGGACGATGCAAGCCAACGCTGACCTCTTTGCGATTGCGGAGCAGGTTCGGACAAGCGATGAGCTCACCTGGCTCATACTGACCACGCCGACCGGTTTCTTGATGGATGTCCTACGGGCACGTAACGACACGGCCGGGGTGCTGGCGGATATTGATGCATATCTTGCAACCTACGGCCACCAGGGCTATAGCATGGACTTTGTTGTGCCCACTCAGGTTGAAGACCCATCAGCCCTCTTTGCGACGTTGAAGGCAATGGTGCAGGACCCTGATTACCATCCCTCGCTGCAGGAAAAGCGTGCGGCGAACATCCGCCACCAGAAATACGCAGCCATTTCTGAATTGCTGTCCGGCATGGCGTGGTGGCAGTTTCGTTTCCGGCTTTGGCTGGCCCGCAAGTACAACTATATTCGGGAAGAAGTGGCGTTCCTATTTGGCTATACGTGGTCAACGCTCCGCCCGATGGCGTTCGAACTGGGCCAGCGCATGGTTGAAGCGGGCACATTTCAGGTCTCGGAAGACACGTTCTACCTTGTAACCGACGAGCTGGAGCGGGCGATCGCGGCGAGGGCCAGCGGCCTGGCGCTGCCTGAGTTGGGGGCGCTGGCGGCGGAACGCCGAGCACTGCGCGAGGCGCGCAGTGCTCACCACCCGCCCGGCACCCTGCCGGAAGCCGCGAGTCAGATTGACGGTATTGCCTTCAAGGAGACCCAGATCCGCAACGATGAATCGAGCGCCACCATGCGCGGCTTTCCGGTGAGTTCGGGCAGGGTGTCGGCGCCGGCGAGCGTCATCACTGGGCCGCATGAATTCGATCAGATGGAGCCGGGTTCAATTCTCGTTTCGCCCCTGACAACGCCGGCTTGGACGCAACTCTTTGCCCATGCAGTGGGCTTAGTTACCGATGTTGGCAGCATTCTGGCGCATGGGTCCATTGTTGCCCGCGAATACGGGATTCCTGCCGTGCTCGGCGTGGGCAACGGCACAAAACGGATTACTCATGGGCAGTTGCTAACCATCGATGGTGACGCGGGCACCGTTCTCATTCATGAAGATGGTCAGAGGGCAAACGTGGACGGGCTTGCCGTTGATGGTCGCGCTGGATGAAGGTGCTGGTGTTTGGCGACGTGCACGGCAACGCTAGTGCGCTGCAAGCGGTGCTTGCCGCCGAAGGCGATGCGGACGCGTCAATTTTTCTGGGTGACGCGGTCCTTTCAGGCCCGCAGGGCAATGTCGTGCTAGAGCTACTGCGCGAGCTTCCGCCGGGTCCCGCCATAATGGGCAACCATGACCTTGACCTGCTCGACCCGGCGCGGTATGCCCAGTATCCGGAGTCATGGGTTGCGCTGAACAATCACGTTGTGGCTGGCATCCATAAGGAACACCTGCCCTGGGTTGAGGCGCTAGGGCCGCCCGGCAAGTACAGCGTTGGCGAGATGGAAGTTTGGCTACATCACGGTATGGTCGAGGGTGGTCCCCGGCATGTGTTGCCAGACTCTCCTGATGAGCATGTAAAGGCGCTAGCGCAGGGAAGCTCCTGCCCCTTGGTCTTCTTCGGGCACTCCCATGTGCAGTTTGAGCGCTGGGTTGGCGGCCAGCGCTTCATTAATCCGGGCAGCGTCGGTCAGAACCGGTGTGGCCATAAGGTAGCCTGTTACGGTGTGATCGAAGACGGCTCATATACACCAAGGTCCGTGCCTTTTGCGTCGCTGGCCTGGTGTGATGCGGTTAACGCGATCGCTGCACTCGATCCGCACCCTGAATTTCGAGCCTGGCTTATTGACGGCCTGATCACGGGGTTTGGGGTGGGGCAGAACGAACCATGGCTGGGCTACGCGGCGGGTGGCTACCGGTAGGCTGACTACGTATGACCCGCGCGACCGTTTCGTTGGCGACGAGTAGATGAGTATTGGTGATAAGCGGTCCAAAAACCATGAGAGCCCTTGGCTAGGTTTTGCTGGTGTCGACGCGTAGCCTGTCGCTCCTGTGAGCTGGGGCAGGGTTGGCGGCATCTGCATCGAGCCTATTAAGGGTTGCGTCGAAGTTGATGAGTCCCCTACGCATATCCGAATCTCAATGCCGCCATCGGGGCGAAGAGTCCGGTATGCTCGTCGGGAACACATCACGGGAGTAAGACAGTGATTACTCTGTGCCGCTTCGGTCCTGCATGGGAAACGTTTGGGTGTATCAGTCAGTTCGTACTGAAGGTGGAGGCATACCTGCGTATGGCCGGTATCGAATTTCAGACGCGAAGCCTCGGGGCCGGGTTCGCGGAAACTGCGCCAAAGGGCAAGCTGCCTTACATCGAGCATGACGGTGAGCGGATCGCAGACTCCGGCTTCATTATTGACTATCTGAAGGCTCACTTTGGTGACTCCCTGGACGGCTCGCTCAGTGCGGTCGACCGGGCACGGGGTCACACGATCAGGCGCATGATCGAGGAGCACATCTGGTGGGTGATGGCACGTGAGCGTTGGTCGGCTCCCGAGACGCCCTACTGGAACACGCCCGGCCTGCTGCAGGGGGTCGACGAGGCCACGTACGAAGGGGCTCGGGATGACAATCTGCGCAAGTGTCTCGAACACGGCGTTGGCGGTTTCACCGAGGATGAACTCGACGCGCGTGGCCGGGAAGATCTCGATGCGCTTGCAGCGCTACTCGGAACCCAAGCCTACCTACTTGGCGAGCAGGCGACGTCGGTAGACGCGACCGCCTACGCGTTCCTGTGGCAGATTCTGAACGCGCCGTACGCTTCGCGCCTGAAGGACGCGGCCTCGGGCCAGGCCAATCTGGCGGCTTACGTCGACCGTATTAGTGACGCGTACTTTTTGGATGACCCGATGTCGCTGGCTCGCGAGGTGGCGTCGCCCTGAGCGCGGCGGAGCGGATCATCGGTCTAGCATGACAGGTCTTGCGATAGGGTTGATGGTCCGCCCCGGTCTCCGCTTGGTATTCTGGTGAGGCAGGCGCGGTTAGAGGAGAACAATGTCCAGCACTGAAGCCGANACGACGGGTGTATTCCATTTTCTGACTCCGGACACAGAGTCTTCGCTCTTCCGTAACGATCGCGTTCGGATGACCAGGGACGACCGGGGTAACTTCGTCGANAGCGAAGGNGTGGCGACTGAAGCACACGAAGTCANGGTCATCGATGCCCGTAGATTATTAGCGGCAGACGCCATGACGCTTGACCGCAATGGTTTCGAGCTTCGGCATGCGCCGGTGACGAGCTATGACTTCCTGGATCACCAGGAGGTGATCACCGGCTATTACCGTGACTGCGCGCAATTGGTGGCAGAGGCGACCGGTGCGCGGGTCTGGGCGTTCGATCACAACGTCCGGTCCGCGGGCGGACTGGACGAGAAACGTCAGATCAAGGGTGGCCAGGACGTGCAGGGGCCGGCGCACATCGTGCACGGCGACTATACGCTCCGCTCCGCTCCGGAACGGCTCATGCAGTTGACGCGTCTGCCGAGCGTGAATGACACGCTGCGGGACGTGCTTCCGGAAGGGCAGGGCCTTGTCCCGGAGGACGTTGCAAATCGCGCGCTCGAGGACGGCGGCCGGTTCGCGATCATCAATGTCTGGCGCAACATCGAGCCGCTACCCGTCGCGACCCACCCGCTCGCCCTTTGTGATGGCCAGGACGTCGAGACGGACGACCTCGTAGTGTTCGAGATTCACATGCCTGACAGGGTGGGCGAGAACTACTGGGCCAAGTTTGATGAGCGGCACACGTTTTACAGCTACCCCGAAATGACTCGTGACGAGGCGTTGCTTATTAAGCAATGGGACTCGGCGGGGCTGCTGGCGACTAGCCGCGGCATGNATTCCGATCACGAATCGGATGGCCCGTGCACCTTCAGCTTNCATAGTGCCTTCAGCGATCCACGGACGACCGAGGATGCTCCCGACCGTTGGAGCATCGAGGTCCGGTGCGTAGTGCTCTACGAGGCATCTTCCGACGCTGGATGATTGGCTAGGTTCGGGCCGCTCCGCCCTGGGTGACGGGGTTAGCCGAAGCTTCAGCTGTGGCTATCAGAGCCTGACGGAACGGCGGCGCCTCAGCAGCGTATGGGTCCGGACGTGGCGAACCTCAGTGGGCGCTTTATGAATTTCAACCTGGGAATCACGCAGCTGTCGAATTTTCAGAAAATGATTTCGGTACTCGCGGAGTCAGGATTCGACGACGCGACCTCCGAAGCGCTCAATTCAAGATGGGCAAGGCAAGTCGAANAGCGAGCCCAGACNGTCGCCACAACGATTCGAAGGGGCGAGCGCCAGCTATAAAAAGATTACCGCAAAATAGCGGCAAAACCCCTGCGGCCGCATTGTGAGTGCGGCCCTACGTCGCTTTTACCCAACAATAGGTTGCCCCGTATCTGCAATACTGAGAGCACGCCTGCCTGGGCTAGATTGGAGTGGATCNTTTCAAGCCNTGNGANAGGGCTTGCTNCAAGCACGTCCGCTCCNCTAGTGGAAAGAATCNGNACGCTNACNACGCGCATTTGCGNNCATCAATACAANTCTGAGGTCNTTTTCTATTTNCATGGNGCGTCNGTCCAAAAGAGGTCCGGTCCANCTNTAATCGACGTTGNTCTGGCCGGTNCTTCGGGTTGTCGAAGTCGAGCCAGGTTGACCAGAGAGCGCGNNCAANCTCGAACTCNCAGNGCTCTTCTACCACGGCAAGCTTGCTGAAGAAGCTCATTGGCTCGACAGCCCGGGTGCGAAACTAGGTCTCCTCGTCGCAGTAATCCGCTTCGCTGAAGAAGAACTGCTCATCCTCATCACCGGGCATGAGATGGACAGCGTATTGGCGCCGCTGCAGCAGACCGCGGAATTTGGGNAGCGGTCAGCGATGATCGCCACCGTGCGGCCCTCGACGNTTCGTGGCACAAACNGATGCAGACGCGGCCGGCCCGCAGCTGAGCTGGTGGCTAGAAAGGCGACGTCGTGGGGGAGAGGCGAGCAAGCGGTTTGCGGTCTACATCAGTTCGGATGCTTCGCGGTTGAACCGGGACTAGGTTTACATCAGGTCTGACGNTCGTTGAGATGTGCTCACACTGTCAAGGCGCTGCTGACAATGCTTCGTCTGCAGTCACTCGAAGCTGTACTTCAGCCCAATCTCGGCGCGCCAGGCATCGAGTGCCGCCATGTTGCCCAGCGTGTCATCGATGCTCATAGCGCTGCATTCGGTTTGACCCACGCTGAAGGCCTCGGCGAACGCGTCGGCTTCGCGCGCGTAAATNCCGCGATCGAGAGACACTTGTCGCTCTGAACGCTCTCGTCCCCGGATGATCGTCAGTTTGGTGTCACCGGCCTCGCGCCCATTACCGCCCCAGGGCGAGTGGATCTTCACGCTGCCTTTGGAGCCGTAGACCACAGCTACATTGTCGAGCCCGACTTTGACGGCGGTTGCCACATGCGCNGCAACGCCGGACTCAAATGCCAATGCGGCGGTGGCGTATTCGTCGATGCCGTTGTTGATGTGGCCCGTTGCCCTGACCGTGGTTGGGTTGGAGAAGGGCTTATTTTCGGCGAGGCCGGCCGCGAGGCGTGCAAATGACATGGCGTAACAGCCAACATCGAGGATGCCGCCGCCAGCAAGGGCAGGGTTGGTGGTGCGGTGGGAGTAACCCGGGCCCGCGTTGAAACCGTGTCGCGCTTCCACGAAACGCACCTCGCCAATCTCCCCATTCACCACGATCTCGCGCAGCGTNTCCAGTTGTGGGTGGGTACGGTACATGAANGCTTCCATGAACAGNACGCCGGCATCACGAGCGGCCTGGATTACGGGNTCCGCTTCCGACAGGTTCACTGTAACGGGCTTCTCACAAAGGACAGCCTTGCCTGCTTGCGCGGACTTGATGGCCCACTCTGAGTGAAAGTTGTGCGGTGTNGAGATGTAAACAGCNTCAACCGCCGGGTCGTCCAGCAGCGCCTGATAATCGCCGTAGGCACGTTCGATCCCGTACTGCGCCGCAAACTCCCTGGCCGAGTCTTCTGATCGTGCTGCAACCGCNACCGCTCTGCCGGATTCGGTCTGAGCCAGCCCTCGGGCAAATGCGTGTGCAATGACGCCTGCGGCAAGTAATCCCCATCGTACTGTCACGATTGCTCCTTCGAGACGCGACTCATTTTGTGCAGCGCACCACCCTCACCAATAATGTACTCCGGCATGACGACATCATAGTTGCCGAGGCTGACTGCGTCGGCGTCGACCCGTGTGCCGGTCATCATCCCTAGGGTNCCGTAGGTACGCATACCTAGGCGCGCGCGAAGCTTAGGGCTGGCGTTGTCGATCACATCCTGTAGACAGGTCACCCCCCAGTTCTCCTGTTGGCGCATCCANGGCAGGCAGTAATAGTTTGCAATGTGACGGCGGGGNGAGCTGTCCTGATTGGCGCCAGCACCGTGCCAAAGTCGACCCTCCCAAGAGAACACGGCGCCTTCTGGGACTTCCACCTGCACCGCATGGTCGCGTGATGGCGGTTTGATCAGATGCTCCGGNGCCCAGCGATGGCTTCCGGGCACAATCCAGGTGCTGCCTGCAGCGGGCGTAAACTCGTCCAGACACCAAAAAAGATTACACGCAGCGGGGAAGTCCGCTTCCGCGGGGACCTGGCCTTGGTCGCGATGCAGAGCCTGGGGTTCAGCAGTTGGGCCGTGGAAGATGCCCCCGGTCATGCTGGAGACGAGGAAGTTTTTGCCCAGCATGTAGCCAGCGAGCCAGTCGGTTTCCTCGCGCTCGATCAGATCCAGAAACATTTGGCCTTTGTTCACGAGGTTCGAGACGAGCTGTCGGTTCGTGTTGGCGCCGGGTGGCGCAAGTTCACCTAGACACCGTTCGGCCTCTGCTTGTGCGTCCAGCTTATCCCGCAGGCGCCTAAGTTCGTTTGGCTTCAGCACGTCAAGTAGGATACACATGCCGTATTCCGTCAGGTCGGCCCGAGCCTTATCAACGTCCCGCGTGGGCGGTGGCACTGGCAGGGGTGCGGGCTCGGGCAAGCGCTCAGCGGCGACGTAGCGGGTTTGGCGGTGGGCGGCTTCGCTCATGGGTGGACACTTGTGTGCGCGTGGTGCGCCGGACCGTATCACGCCGGAGTCCTTTCGCGTATGTTGCGCCAGATTCAAAATTTTTGAGGAGTTCAGCATGCCGGGAACGCTAGACGGACAGACAGCCATCGTTACGGGCGGCGCGGGCGGCATTGGGTCACGAATTGCGCGCACGTTCTGTGCAGAAGGCGCTTCGGTTGTAATCGCCAGTCGGGGTAGGGAGAAACTCGAAGCGCTTGCCGCCGAGCTGACCCGCGAAGGCTACAGGTGTGCCGCGATTCCGACCGACGTCACCAAGCCGGACGAGGTCACCGCCATGGTATCTGGAACGCTTGAGGCTTTTGGTGGCCTCGACATCATGGTGAACAACGCAGGCGGTGCGATGTTTATCAAACCGGCTGAGAAGCTGAAACCCGAAGAGTGGAATGCCGCCATTGCGCTAAACCTGACCAGCGTGTTCCTCTGCAGTCAGGCTGTATCCAACGTAATGATCGATCAGGCGAGCGGTCGGATCATCAACATCTCGTCAGTGGCTGGTATGCGGATGTCGCCTGCGTTTGTTCACTACGGTGCGGCCAAAGCTGGCGTTATCAATCTGACCAAGGCGCTGGCGTCGTCCTGGGGTCAACACAACATTAACGTCAATTGCATCGCGCCNGGGCTGACCGCAACAGAGGGTGTAGCTGACTGGCTGCCGCCCCGGGANCAGAAGGACGGCTCACCGGTGCCGCCGCTNCAGTTCCCACCCGACCCTGAGCACGTAGCTGAGTTGGCGCTGTTCCTTGCGAGCGACGCNTCAANNCGCATCAGCGGCGAACTGTTCCCAATCCNNGCGCTGTACGAGCTGGCGTGACCCGTGGCCGGCCCATGAACGACTACGTCGACTCGGCCTTCTNTTGAATTATTCTTGCAGGTCATCGTTGGCCTTGATCCCTGCGACCTTCTTCTGNTTGTCTGCNANGCTGGCAACGCCCNANAGCTGTGAGAGTAGCTGATGGGACCGCTCAAGATCCTCGACGGCCAGGTCCATTAATTCGACGATCACAGTGCTGGTAAATGGCTTGGCCGACTGGTCGACGACATCATATTTGCTAGCTCCGTCGTATGACCGAGGGCAATCGCTCAAGGTCAACTTGATCCGAGGTTCGAGTGACTGGACGAAGCGATTCGTGAATCACTTCGCTGCAAGCATGTGCAGGAGGGCATGGTCGAGTGGAACGAGGCTCAGCATCCTGGGGTTTTCCAGGAACAACAAGGGTTTGCCCNCGTGCTGCGATCCGCAANAACCGGACGAGGAAAGGGCTGACGCGCATGTCGCTGTCAAAACGAGGGTCGCGAAANATTNCCCTGATCTNGGGGTGTCTGCAGATCATCTAGNCCCGGTTGATGTAGGTGCACGCCACGGGTAAATGCTCGCGTCTGATGCGATNNCCGAAATAGAGGTTCTCGTATTTNTCATCTAGGGGGTACNGGCTGTGTTGCCGGNTGCTTGGCCCATGAGCGCGCNGATGGCGCGCATCATTACTCCTACAGATGAAGCTTGGACTANGCCGTCTAGCAACACGAACCAGGCTGCGNGTTTGCAGAGAGACCCCACGATCGGGACGACAATTNGCCTTGCGGGCCAGATTTCAGTNCTGGCGAGGTGNATATGCAAGGGAATANAGAGGCTCTCCAGTTTTCGTAAAGAATATGGACATTNCTCCATTTTTGAGTAAATTGGTCCCCGTTGTTGGGAACACGAGATCAAACCGGATGCGAATCTGGATGATCATAGCGGCACTCATGTGGGCCGCGCACAGTACAGGCAGCCATCGCGACATCGCGATGCAAGACGCCGCGCCCGGGTCGTTGGGGGATGCCCCGGCGCGCGCGCCTGCCTTCTCTCAGCATGNGCGNAAAGGCGAGGGCGTTACTCAACTGCCAGACTTTGCGGCTATTTCTGACGTGGGCGAGAAGAAGCTGGCGTTCTACTCTTANATGCTCCCGCTTATCCGCGAAGCTAATGCTGAAGTGGCTTTGGAGCGTGAGATTCTGCTCTCCATGCGCTCCCGGGTTCTGGCTGGGGCCAGTCTCGACAGCTCGGACATCGACCGGCTCGAGGCGCTGGAGCGCCGTTATCGTGTGCAGCCTAACAGCTTCGCGCCCCGCCGGATTGGCGACCTGCTGAGCAGAGTGGACGTGGTACCGGAATCTCTCGTGCTGGCTCAGGCAGCGAAAGAGTCGGGATGGGGTACTTCACGTTTTGCGCGTGAGGGTAACAACCTTTTTGGAATCTGGTGCTTTACCGAAGGCTGCGGAATTACGCCGAAAGCCCGCGCTGCGCACCTGGCNCATGAGGTACAGCGTTTTGATGCAGTACTCGACGGCNTACGCTACTACCTGCGTATGATCAATACCCACAAGGCCTATCAGAGTCTGCGCGACATCCGTGCCGATGCGCGGCGCGCAAATACGACCCTCGCAGGAGACCTTCTGGCGGTCGGGCTTGAGCACTACAGCGAACGGGGTCTTGCCTATGTGCGCGAGATCCAGTCAATTATTCGCTACAACCGTCTGAACCGCTTTACGGACCTGCGTCACAGCGCCTGATTGCGGATGCCCTCCCGACTGAATGGGTATCCCCATTGTCGTGGCGTTGGGTACTCTTTTGGTTCCATCTTTCCTCTGGTCAGGTAGCCTCCTATGATGTGCCTAGGACTCTGATTGCGAGGCGACCACATGCCTGCTTTAGATGCGATGGCCGAGCTCAAGGTTGAAATTAGCGCCGGTATTGCAACCCTTGCGTTGAATCGGCCGGAACGGCGCAACGCCATTACCACCGTCATGTTGGCGGAGCTGATCTATGCACTCGAACACTGCCGCGATGACTCTACTGTACGTGTCGTAGTCATCCTTGGAGAGGGCAAAGGCTTCTGTCCGGGTGATGAACTTCGTGGCATGGGTAATTTGCCGAAAGGCTATACATATACACCCGAAGGGATGCTGAGCCATGCAGGACTCCAAGAGACGCTGCGCTCACTGCCGAAACCCGTGATTGCTCAGATTCACGGGTTTGCCTTGGGCGTGGGCCTGGACCTGGCCATGGCTTGTGATTTCAGATTTGTGGCTGAAGACGCTCGTTTGCAGGACCAGCGTGTGATCGATCGCGGTATGCACGCGGTGACTGGATGTGCGTGGTTCCAGCCCCGCGCGCTCGGCCTGACCCGAGCCATGGAGTTTCTGATTCTTGGCGAACCCATGCTGGGTACGGAGGCTGAGTCGCTTGGTATGGTTACGCGCGCGGCGCCCGCGGCTGAATTGGCTGATGTCGTAGCCCGAGCTGCAGGGCGGCTTGCAGTTGCGCCGACTAAAGCGATCGGGCTTATGAAACGGCAGATCCTGGAGGGTCAGAATATGAACCATGCTGAGTTCATGAATTTTGCTGCGCCACTGATACATGAGATCGAGATCAAGGATCGAGCCGAGGGCATTGCAGCGTTCCTGGAAAAGCGTGAGCCTCGCTTCACGGGAGAATAGACAGGAGGGAAGAGAAATGGTCGGACACCATCTGTGTGAGGCGGATCGCGGCACGTTTGAACGCGATGGCTTCCTTTCGCCTTTACCGTGCTTTTCGCTCGAAGAAACTNCGGTTTTACGGTCGAAGCTTGAGGCCATAGAAGCCAGGAGCGNCTCAGNCCGGTTTGGCCTGCACATCACTACAGGATGGGCCTGGGATCTGGTGCACGACCCGAGGATTGTTGACCCCATTACCGATGTCCTCGGACCCAATGTGTTGCTCTGGTCGATTGATTGGTTCATCAAGGAGCCNGGGTCTACCTATGTCTCCTATCATCAGGACGCCACCTATTGGGGGCTTGAACCCCACAATGTGGTGACGGCCTGGATTGCGCTGTCCGATGCAGGGCAGGCAACCGGCCCGATGAAATTCCTCCCTGGTACACATACATGGCCGATTTTGGAGCAGGAAGATACGTTTGCAGAAGACAACATGCTGAGCCGTGGGCAGACGATTACGCGCGAATTGGATGAGTCNACTGCGATCCTTGCGCCTCTGNCTCNGGGNGAAATGTCGCTCCATCACGTGCGGGTGATTCACGCGAGTGAACCCAACACTACCAACGACCGCCGCATTGGTATGGTGCTGAGGTACTGTGCAACTGATGTACGCCAGACAAAGGTGGATGGTGATTCGGCCATACTGGTTGCCGGCGTGGACGAGTACGGTCACTTCGGCATGATCGAGCGCCCGGTGGAAGACATGGGCGAGGCTGAGCGCGAGATGCGCAAGGCCAATGCCGAGGTGCGTCAGCGCGCCCTGCACTCGGCAGACTACGACTAGCGCAGGACTGGCGGACGTGCAGGCGGNTANGTTCGAGCTTCAGATTATAGAAGGGGCTGAGCGCACGGTACTTGTGCTNNGNAACGCCGGTAGCACTGCCATNGGGCGGAACTGGCGGCTCTACAACTCTTTTGGCTTGACGNCNTTAAGCGAGGAAGTCNTGGAGTCGGTTGGGGTTGAGGGTCGGTTTGGCTACCTTGCCCCGGGGTCTGGTTTTCCCGAACTGGCGCCTGGCGCGTCGATCGAGGTGGCCATCAAGCCGTGGATATTTGCCGGGAACCGTCTCATTGACAGGCAGGGTTTTCACTTGACGGTGCTTGAAGGCAATCGCGAGTTGATGGTGGGACAACCAAGGGTTTTGCCGGCAAGCCTACTCGCCCATGATGTCAGTCCACATGCCTTCATTGCAGCCGCTTCACCTCACGCACGCACCGAGCTGATGACTCCCTTGCGGGACTTTGCCCGCTTTGCCAGTAAAGAGGCGGCGCAGGATCAATTGATCATCCCAGCGCCGGCTCGCGTCGAGAATGGAGAAGGCGACTGGGCGGTGGGTTTGGGCAGCGCGGTATACGCACCGAAGGGGCTCACTGCCGAAGCCGCCTGGTTGCGAGACGCACTTGCCAGGTTGGGGCTCACTGAGTCAGCTAAGGCTGTCACCCTGCAAATCGATGCAGACGTTTCCAAAGTTGCCGCAGGCTATAGTCTCGTGGCCGGCTCGGGCGGCGTCGAGGTGCGCGGCGCGAGTGCAGCAGGTGTGTTTGCGGGCCTGCAGAGTTTGCTGCAACTCGCAGCTCGAGGCCTCCAGCGCGGCATCACCGTTCGCGATGAACCGACCTATGAGTTCCGGTCGGTTTACCTGGACATCGCNCGGCATTTTCCTGGGCGGGACGTCATCGAACGACTGATTCGCTGCATGGCGCGTTACAANCTCAATGTGTTGGTGCTTGGCATCAGCAACGACGAGGGCTGGCGACTTGAGATACCCGAGGTTCCGGAGCTTACCGCGGTCGGGGGGGTGCGCCGCTTTGACCCGGAGGATGACCGTGCTGCGTTGCTGCCAGCCCTCGGCGATGAAGTAGGCAGCACACACTCGGGGTATCTATCGCGGGATGACTTTGTATCGCTGTTACGCCTAGCTGCCCGTCATCATGTCGAGGTGATACCGGAATTTAACCTGCCCGGCCACTCGAACGCGCTGATACGGGCGCTTGTTAGTACAGGACGCTTTGCTGTAACGGATCCAGGCGATCGGTCACGCCATCCTTCCCACCAGGGCTACGAGCAGAATACGGTCAACCCTTGTGTTGTCGGGACTTACCAGTTTGCCCGAGAGGTGATTTCCTCAATCGCGGGGATGTACTCGTCTGCGGATTTGCCTTTTCGCAGGTTGCACTGCGGTGGTGACGAAACGCCTCCTGGCACCTGGCTTGAATCGCCTTCATGCACGATGACTCCGGGCTGGAATCCTGACTGGTCCGATAGAACCCATGCTGACGCGATCCGCGCCCACGTGATGCGGCATCACTTTTCTGAACTCGTTCGTGTTGCCAGGGAGGTAGCGCCGGAGCTGGAACTTGGTTTTTGGCACGAGATGGCGCCCTATGCCGACCCGGGCATCGCTGGCGTCTGGTTTAACGACTGGACCACCTANTCGGGTCAAAGCGATGCCCGNGCTGCGATGGCCGCCGGCGGTCAGCCCGTGGTGATTTCGAATGCTAGCTATCTGTATTTCGATATGCCGTATGGGTTTCACCCCGACGAACCTGGCCTGCCCTGGGCAACCTATATCGATAGCAGGGGCGTGTGGGAGTTTGAGCCCGCATCCGTCAGCGAGGGCTTGAAGAACATCGCAGGTCTGCAGGCACAGCTCTGGTCTGAGACTGTGTATGCGCCTGAAATGGTGGACTTTTACTTGTTTCCGCGGCTGCTTGCGTTCGCAGAGCGTTGCTGGAACCGGCCTGATAGTGCTCGGACCTGGGCTGGTTTTGCCGCGGCAGCGGGTCGAGAACTNAGGTGGCTTGACGGTCAGAAGATGCACTACCGGATCGCGCCCCCGGGCGTTGAAGTNCGCGATGGGCTGGCGCATGTGCTGACCGAGTTTCCAGGGCAGGTGGTTCGCTATAGCGATCATGGCGAGCCAGATGCGACCGCCCCAGTCTGCACCGGCCCGACCGTAATTGGATCCGGGCTATGGTTTCGCACATGGTCTGGGACGCGATCTAGCCGGTCCGTGTACGTTGGTGCTGCCTGAGCGTGGGCAGAGCTGCCGCGACCAGTTCTTCTTAATCTCTAAGCCAACTGCTGCTGGTACAGTCCGGCATTACGCAAGCTGTCGGGGGACACGCCGTGGAAGACGAGTTTCTGTTTGATGGACTGAAGGTCATTGAAGCCGCCACTTGGATCGCGGCCCCGGTGTCCGGGACCATGTTGGCTGATCTTGGAGCGGATGTGATCAAAATCGAGTCGCCGGATTCCGGTGACGCCTACCGCAATTTTGCCAGCAACCCCGCGTCGCCCAATGCAGAAGGTGGCGTGAACTACACATGGGCCATGGATGCTCGCAACAAGCGCTCGCTGACCTTGAATTTGAAAAGCGATGAGGGCATGGCGATCCTGCGCCGGTTGGTGGCGGAGTGTGATGTCTACATTACGAATCACCCGTTGCCGATGCGTCGGGAGTGTGGGTTGACCTATGAAGACTTGAGCCCGCTCAACCCGCGGATGATTTACGCCTCCTTTACTGCGTATGGTGAGGAAGGTCCGGAAAAGGACCGTGAGGGTTTTGACCTCGTAGCGTACTGGGCCCGATCGGGGCTGATGGACCTTGTCCGTCATCGCGGCGCCGAGCCTGCACAGTCACTTCCCGGTATGGGAGACCATCCCTCCGGCGTTGCTGTATACGCCAATATTGTGACGGCGCTGCTGCGCAGGGAACGAANCGGCAAGGGTGGCAAGGTACACACGTCGCTGCTGGCCAATGGCCTTTGGTCAGTGTCATGCATCGCGCAGGCCGTGTTTGGCGGTTCGGACCTAGCGGGTTTCCGCAGCCCTGAGAAGGCACACTTTAATCGCGCGCTCTACGAAACTGAGGACCATCGTTGGCTGCAGTTCACGATGCTTCAGTCTGCCGAGCAGTTTGACCGGTTCGTTGTGGCGCTTGAGGCACCCGAACTATTGTCGGATGAACGGTTTACAACGGTGGAATCCCGGTTTAGCAATGCGCTCGATCTGACGGCNCTATTGAGGGGCATTATCGCGCAGCAGACGGCAGCCGGGTGGATGGCCCGCTTCGCTGAGTTTGACGTACCTGCGACATTGGTGGGTCGCGCTCAGGATCTGCCAACNGACCCACAGGTTGCTGCCAACGACATGACCCTCGCGCCGATTGATGATGTGNGCCTCGACCGCGTTATCAGGGACCCGNTGAACGTGGAAGGTGTGCCGCGGGTGGGCGTAAAGAAGGCACCTGATCACGGCGAGCACACTACAGAGATCCTGGTGGGCATGGGCATGACGAAAGGAGAGATTGCTGACCTGAAGCAGCGCGGCATAGTCTGATGCTGCTTGTGTGTATGGCCACCGCCAGATGGTGCAACCGAGGCGGGACTTCACNGCGTGCGTTCGGGAGCCTCAACGGTGAAAAAATGAGTCGGAGTCGATAGGCAGTGCGTGCCGGACGCTTTGGGTGCGCTGGTTCGGTTGTTTTGTGATTTCTGAGTTAAGGGAGGCGGGTTGCGCCACAGAGGTCTTGCCGCTGGGTTATAACGCTATGATTGAGTTGTGATATTTAGCTCACTTGAAACTGGCGGTAACGAAGGGACTACGGTGCAAACAGTCAGACCTACTTTTCATGTCATGTGTCTTGTGTTCGTCATGCTGGTTCACGGGTGCACAAACTCGACGTTGGAACCTCGGTCCAACATTAATAAGGTGATTCTTGTCATTGGCGATGGCATGGATGCGCACCAGATTGCGATTGCTCGGAACTACTTAGTTGGTCCGACTGGAAGGCTGGCACTGGATGATCTGCCAGGCCGTTCCGCCGTTGGGCTAGTGACCGTTAAGGAAATGACTGGAGCCTACGAGTACGTCACGGACTCCGCCAGTACGGCGTCCGCGCTGGCCACCGGTGTGATCACCTCGCGTGGACGCATCTCGACCCTCGCAGGCACCGATCAGGACGTGCCAACCATAGTCGAGCTTGCCCATAGGACCGGCATACGTACCGGNGTCATATCAACGGCCGCCGTGACGGATGCCACACCCGCTGCATTTGCCACTCACGCTGCAGGTCGTTGGTGCAAGACGGGGCGAGATATGCAGCAAAACCCTGTCTGCGCGCCGGATCGGTTGGAGGCGGGCGGACCCGGGCCCATTGCATTGCAATTGGTAGAGTCGGAGCTAGATGTACTGCTGGGTGGCGGGCGCAGTGATTTTGGCGCTGGCCCTGGGTCACCCATAGAGGCGAGCGTGCAAGCGGGCTTCACCCTTTTGGAATCAGACGCTGACCTGAAGGCAGTCAGCAAGGATGTCCGTTGGCTCGGGCTGTTCACGCAAGGTAACTACCTGGCACGGATGCAGGGTGAGGGCGGTCGCACGGCGGATAAGATTGGACCCAAAGGTGAGCTGCCAAAGCCGTTCGCGTGCGTACCCAATCCGGCGGCGGCCAGGCAGCCATCGTTGCCTGAGATGACGCGCCGCGCAGTAGAGCGCCTCACTCACGACACTAAACGAGGGTTCTTCCTCGTGGTGGAGTCCGCGTTGATTGACAAGTCGAGTCATGTTCGCGATCCCTGCGGGTCCATTGGGGGCTTGCAGCAACTCGATGAAACGGTGCGCTATCTCGTGGAGTACTCGGGAGATCGAGACGACACGCTGATTATCGTGACCGCCGATCATACTCAGGCGGCACAACTGGTGCCGGAATCCACCTTGTTTGCCACCGTAACCCCACCAGTTAGGACGCCTGGCCATCTGGCGCGTTTGCGCTTGCCTGATGGTTCTCTGATGGGAGTGAACTATGCAACCAACAGCTACTTTGTTGAGGAGCACACCGGAGCGGATGTTCCGCTTTACACCAATATGCCTGAGCGTTTCAGAGCCTTTCTGACCCAGGCTGAGATATTTACGATCATGAGAGAGTTTCTTGGTCTCTGAAGCGCGCGAGTGATTGCTGCGACCGGTCCGCGGCTGCCTAACTGAATTGCGCGATGTCGATGTCTTCCAGTGCAAAGAGTTGCCAACCTTTGCGCGTCTTGTCCGGTGACTCCGGCGAGATGCCGCTATCAGGTTTGGTGCGCAAGGCCAGTTCAATGCCCCAGCGCGATAGCGCCTGCAGCTTGTCGATGCCCGCCATCTCATCAAACGAGTAGAAGCCCGCGTGGGCAATCTCGTCACCGTCGAATACTGGGTCACCGGAGACATAGTCTAACCGGAAGATCATATATACGTTGGTACTAGGGCCGCCGTCTGCACCCCCGACGGAATGGCGAAACGCTACAAGATCGCGGACTGTCGCGATAACTCCGGTTTCCTCTTCTACCTCGCGTGCTACAGCGACGGTGAGCAGTTCATCGTGTTCGGCATAGCCGCCCGGGAGCTGCCAGGAGCCCGCAAATGGATTGTGGCCGCGTTGAATCAGTAATGCTGTTAATTCGCCGTCATCCCGTTTGCGAAGCACAACCCCGGCACAACCAATGGAAAAATCGCCAAAGTGGATAAAATTGCACTCGGGGCAGGCTTTGCGCTCGCGCCCACCGTCCATCTTGGTCGACAGAGGTGCCGCACACTGCGGGCAGAAGTTCATTTTGGCCATGTTGGGTTACCAGGTGTCGATGGGGTGTCTTTTGGGTGAGCCAGGCGGGCGCGAGAAATCTGGGAGGTAACGCAGCATGCGCACAAGGCGGGTGCGGGTCTCGTCTGGGTGGATGATGTCGTCGAAGGCGTTCTGATCGATGAGCGCAGAAAAGCTGTCGCGGTGACCGGTTTCGGCCCCAGGCCAGCCGGCATAAAGTGCAGGCAGGCCGCTGCCTGATGCGAAGCCCGCCATGATTGCACTTGCGATACCGCGAGCATGACGCAGCTGTACGGCCATCAGGGGTACGACGCGTCGCTGATGGCTCATGAACGGGCGCGTATGCCAGCGATTGGGGCGGCCTGTACCCATTGAGTCGATGAGCGAGACAATGGGATAGCCGTAGGCATTGCACAGTTCGATAAAGCGGTTGGCCTTGGTGGCGCAGGCCTCGTCGATGGCCCCGTCCGCGATAGCAGGTTGGTTGGCCATCAAACCGACGGTGCGCCCCCCTAGTCGGGTGAGGCCGGTGATGAGCCCGGGTGCGAACGCGGGGCGCAGTTCGAACAAGCTATCGGTGTCGATGATCGCTTCGATCACAGGGCGAATGTCATAGGGACCGACATCTGGGACTATAGCGGCCAGATCTCCTGTCGTGACGGGTTCGAGTGGATCTGCAGGCTCGAGATAACTGAGGTACGACTTTGCCGCGGCAATGGCAGCTTCTTCATCGTCTACCAGAAGGTCGATACCACCGCTCTTTTCGTGCATTTCCGCACCGGCGAGCTCATGCGCCGTCAGGCGTTTACCGAGCGCGGCCTCCACCATCGGTGGTCCTCCCATACCGATAGCCGAGCCTCGGGTGGCGATCAGACAGTCCGAGAATCCGGCGAGGCTGGCATGGCCGGCAAATGCCGGCCCGGAGACAATCGCTACGGTAGGCACAGTGCCTGACAGTTCCGCCATGCCATCGATGATGGTGAAGCGCCCTCTTTGACCTGAGATTTCAACGTGATTCAAGCCAACCCGAGGGTGACGCGCGCGGCTGCCGCCACCGTCCACAAAAATAACCACAGACCAACCGTATTCTTTGGCCATACCGAACAGTCGGCCCAGACGGGCGGCGCCATAACCTCCGCCGTGATCGGTGTAGTCAGTTGAAGACGTCACCACGGTTGTGCCGTTTACTGTGCCTATGTAATCAATGCCACCCGCCTCGGGGATCCATTCGCCGCTCCGGGTTGCGGCTGCGATGGCACCAAATTCGACCCCTGAGTCAGCGTCCAGCAAGCGCGTGATCCGCTCTCGTGCTGTCAACCGTCCGGCGCTACCGACCCTTTTAACAATGTCAGGGCGAGCGGCGTCCTGCTGGCTGCCTTTGGCTTGTTCAAGCTGGTCTATGCGGCTGCGATCCATACGGGGCTCAGCGCGGGTCAATGGGGTGCAGGCGCTCGGGAGCGAGCTTGCGCGGTAGGCGACTCAGTAGGGTCGATATTCGATCGCGCGTGTTCTCAGGCAGTATGATGTCATCGAATTGATAGGCACGACCGGCGCGGACGCCGCTAGCTGCGTCACGCATCTGCTCTGCATACGCATCGCGAATCGCGGCGGCTTCCGCTGGTGTTTTTGCAGCTTGGATTTCCTTGCGCTTGACGAGAAACGCTGCGCCTTCGAGGGACATTCCACCCGACTCGACGGACGGCCAGGCGAGTCTCAGTTCCGGCGTGATGCGCCCTACGCCGAAGCCCGACATTGCAAATGGCCCAAGTCCGTAGGCCTTGCGCACTTGCACCGTGCAGAGCGGCACGCTCCGGTGGTGCAAGGCTGATAGTGGGCGTGGATGATGGCGTGCTATGCCTTCGGATTCCGCCTGCGGGCCAACCATATAGCCGGGGTTGTCCACGAACGAGATCAAGGGGTAGGCATAACAGTTACAAATCTCGATGAACCGGGCGGCCTTGTCAGCGGCTTGCCAGTCAATGGCGCCGGCAAGCGGGGATTTTGGTTGGTTGGCGAAGATGCCGACCGTGCGGCCCTCAAGCCTTGCGATACAGGTCAGCATCGACTTGCCCCACTCCGCGCCAAGCTCGAGCACGCTTTTGTGATCCGCAAAGGCGCGGATCACTTTACGCATGTCGTAGGGTCGTCGGCGATTCTCCGGAATGATATCCGCGACAGTCTCGGCCTCCGAGTCCGGAGCGTAGGCTTCGAGTGCTTGATGCGTGTAGTAGCTGATGTAGCGAGCCGTGGCGTCGATCGCCGCCATTGCATCAGCCGCAAGCACGTCTGCGTCGCCTGATCTGACGTAGTCCCGGGCTCCAGCGGGGTCATCTGTGCCGAGGCGCGCCTCGTTTTCTACGATGACGCAATCACACATCATCGCTATCGCGAGGTGACCGTCGGCCACTGCCCCGCTGAGAACTGCGACCGTCGGGCTCCAACCTGATAGTTCGGCGAGCCCGTCAAGCACATCCCAGCGGCCGCGGCCCTGGCTCAGAATGGGTGGTGGTGGCAACAGGTCGGATGGCCTTGCGCCCGCACCGGTCAGGAACAGGACCAGTGGCCAGCGGTGCTGGCGGGCAAGAAATATCATTTTCGCCAACTTTCGCATGTTGCGTTCGCTCTGGGTCCCGTCGAGCACCGTCTCGTCGAATGCGACCGCGAGCATCGGTGCGCCTGCAAGCGTGCCCGTGACTGTGATCAATCCGTCCGCCGTGGCCTGATCGTCTGGGCGGGAGCTCGCGCCGGCGAGTTCGCCATATTCGATGACACTGTCGCCGTCGAGGAGTTGCGTGACGCGCCGCCATGCGGGCACATCGCCCACTGAACGCGCCTTGGCGACCTGAAGGTGCGCGGCTGAGATCTGATCGATGAGGTCTTGATGCAACGGCGTAATATGAACAGACTGAAGGGCTGACCCTATCAAGGCTACGGCGGCGCTGCACGGCTGCCGGCTTGCTCGCTGTCCGAGGCGCTATAAAGCCGATATTCTGATGGCAGTTCGTATACGACTAGGAGCACCAACATGAGCGACAGACCGGCGGCAACCAATGGCGCTCGGATGATGTATCTCATCAAGCGTCGCCCGAATGTTTACCGTGAAGAGCTGGTAGCCAATTGGTTTGCGAACCACATGCCATCGGTCATTCAGGGCCAGAAGGACCAGGCAGTGCGTTCGCGTAGGTTTGCCCGGCGTTACGTCGTGACCTTGTTTGACGCTGGGCGGGATGGTTCATACCTCTGGGACGGGGTAGCTCAGTTGTGGTGGGGTGCCCCCTTGCCAAAGCCGGATATAGCGCATGGAGAGATCCCTGCTGACACCTTTCAGGAGAAGGCAGCGCCCTATGTGCCCTGGGCCACGCGGGAATACGTGGTGATGGATGGANAACTCCCGTTTACGCCCAACAGCCTGAACGCACCCTTCCCGGTAACCCGTTCTGGCTTCTTCAAGGTCACCTTTCTGGTGCCGGCTCTGCCAGGGACGGATTTTGATGAGTTTTATACCCACTGGCTGGATTTACATGTTCCCAACGTGCGCGCCACGATGGAGTCCGTTGGCGGGTTTCGCTACACGGTGGCACACAGCATAATGCCGAAGGATGAGCCTTATGCGGGGATGGCTGAACTTTACTTCCCCAACCCTGACGGCTGGGACGCTTACAAGGCAAACATCAAGGCAGACGGCATGGAGCGCTGGGTTGATGGGCCCAACATGCCGATACTGACTTCCTGCATGGAGATGGTTGGTATTCCATGAGTGCGCGTTTTTTCTCTACGGCAGAACTCGACCAGTACCTGACTGATGGCTTCTTGCTCGTGCGTGCGCTTGTACCACCCGCAGCGCTCGCGGCCTATGAGAGTCGGTTTGAAGCGCTCGTAAACGGCGATGCGGAGTCCGCNGGNTCCATGAACATTATGCGGGACGTNATGGTGGTCAAAGGGGTGGTTGAGCCTGCGACTAAGCTGCATGGCGTAAATAAGCTGTTGCGGTTTGAGGATGATCCGGTTCTTTTTGGTTACGCCCAGCAACCGGAGCTGCTGGGTCGTGTCCATGAACTTGTAGGGCCAAACGTCTGGAGCATTGCGACCAACGTTTTCAACAAGCCGCCAGGTGTGGATGGGCGCCACCCTTTCCACCAGGACCTCCTGTACTTTCGGCTAAGGCCTGCCGAGCACATCGTGGGGACCTGGACCGCACTTTCCGAGACCACCCGAGAGAATGGCTGTCTNGCTGTGTTGCCAGGGTCACATCACGGTAAGCTGCTGCAACACGGTGACCCGGACTGGGAGTATGTGAATCGCGGGTTTGTAGGCGTTGCTGACGATGTGGTGGCTTCAGANCGCTGTTACGTGGAGATGCAGCCGGGAGATACGCTCTTCTTTCATCCCCTGCTGATCCACGGGTCCGGCCACAATCGTAGTGACGGTTTCCGCCGGGCAATTTCGGCCCATTTTGCGAGTGAGGCATGTGAACAGCCGGGCGATGATTGGCGCGAGGCGTCATTTGTTAAACACGTGGGCTGAATAGCCCNCGTCAAGGTTACGTGGGCACGCCTGACTGTGAGACCCGCTCTGGCCCAGCGCGTTAGGGCGTTGCCCTAGTCAAATTCGTNNCTAATTCTGTACCGGTGCTATGCTCNTTACTGTTGCTCTCTTGTATTTTGGTTTTGCTGAGACTCNNGGNCTGCATTGTTGCCTCTATGGCCATCGCCNCGGTGGTCATGTTTAGTTCTCGCNTATCGAGTGANCCCGCTGTCAAAGCCTGAGCGCCTGCGCCTCAGATCATGCCTGCTGCAAGTGTCGAGATGAGTTTGAGTAGCTTTTGCCGATCTATGTCCTGTTTGTCATTCAGGGTGAGTTGCCCAGGCGTNGGTCTGTGAGTGTCGATCAAAAGGGCAACGTCAAAGCCAAGTTCCTGCATCGGGGTTGGCAGCTTATGGTGGACCGTTGTTGTCAGACNGAGCGCAGTATTGGCCCACCTGCAGACCCTTAACCANNAGACTTCCGCCGCTCCTACGGCCGAAAATAAGGCTTTGGAGTCACGTGCGCTGCCCTGTTCCTTCCTGACAGAGTTAGCTACTACCTCGTGGCCATCCAGAAGTGCAAACAAGGGAGGATTTCGCGAATGGAATTTCTGGCGATTGGTGTTGGTTTCGGTGTTGTTGAGTTTGCCTCCGTTGAACGACACAATTTTGAGGTTGACACGCTGAATCAAAAGCTAGTTGCCCTCTTTGCGGACCGTGACAACATGGGTCAACACCATCAGATCGTCATCTCCGACACGGGTTTCCCTGACTGTGAGAGATGCCGGCAGAGGTCAGCCGACTGCAAGCGAAAGGGCACCTGTGAGCTTCTTTGGAATGCCGTAGCCGATGTCGCTCTTAGCAATCGTTCTTGCGGAGTTGGTGCCTGAAACCGCGAGAGCGTCGTGCCAGAGATGTTGGGGTCCAAACCGGATCGTGCATACGCTGTCTAGTTCACAACGTTTTGAGTTCTGCCTTGCTGGCACGAGGCCAGGTTGTCCGCGGCGATCTGCATCAGCCGGGCTCGGGACTCCGACGCGTACCAGGCGATGTGCGGTGTCAGGATGCAGTTGGGTGCTAAGAGCAGGGGGTTGTCAGCGGGTGGCGGCTCGACATCGAGCACATCCAGAGCGGCGCCACCGATCTGTCCTGCTTTGAGCGCGTCTGCGAGTGCTTGGTTGTCGATGAGCGGGCCGCGGCTGGTGTTTATGATGAGTGCATTGGACTTCATGGTGGCAAGGCGCGCCGCGTCAACCAGATTCTCGTTTTCCGGCGTCAGTGGGCAGTGTAAGGAAATCACGTCCGATTCACGGAAGAGTTCGTCCATTTCCATCTGCGTAACTTCAAGGCCACCGAGGCGCGCCGCGTCGGGCCAGTACAGGTCGTGTGCCACAAGGCGCATGCCCAGTGCCGCGCCGATTCGGGCTAGTGCAATACCAATCCGGCCGATGCCGACGATTCCGAGGGTCTTGCCGGCCAGTTCGAAGATCGGCTGGCGCGCGAAGCACCAGTCATCGTTGTTGGTCCACTCGCCCGCATGTACNGCTTGGTTGTGGACCGAGACACCACGGGCAAACTCCAGCATCAGCGCGGCGGCGTGCTGGGCGACGGAATCAGTGCCNTAGGTTGGGATATTGGTGACGGGAGTCCCACGGGCTCTGGCGGCCTCTATATCCACCACGTTGTATCCGGTTGCGAGAACCCCGATGTACTTCAGATCGGGCAGCGCGTTTATGGTTTCAGCAGTTAGTGGNGTCTTGTTCGTCATCAGCGCGGTGGCGCCAGCTGCTCGGGCTAGAATGTCNTCGTCAGCTGTACGGTCATGTACTGTCAGGTCTCCAAGAGCCTCCACGGGCGCCCAGGTCAGGTCTCCCGGGTTCAGCGTATAGCCATCGAGGACGACGATTTTGTCTGCCATGGTTGAGTCCTTTTGAACTGCTTGTTGTTGGATGGGACCGTCAAGCCCATAGTAGCGCATCCGGTTAGGATTGCCGGATGGCGCTGAGATGACATGTCGAAAGTGAACAGGAGGCCATGGCGCCCAGAGCGCCTATGGGAGGGATGGAAATGTCAAGATCTGTCGACAGAATTGCCNGGATCATTGCTGAATATGACGCCCAGGGTGTTCACCGGACCGGTACTTCAGTAGATCTCGCCAGTGCGGCCTGGATGAAATCCAGGATTAACGAGCTTGGGCTGCCTTCGGAGGAGGACCGATTTAGTTTTAAACGGGTTGCGTTAGGGTTGAACCGCTTCGAACTGGGCGACGTTTCGATTGAGGGCGTACCTATGTATGACGGTACGTTCACGGCNCCAGAAGGTGTCGCCGGATGGCTCGGCGCCATTGGGTCCGACGCTGAGATTGGTGTGGCCGAGGTCAACTCCCGTGGCGGCGGTGCTGCATTTGATACGTTGAACCACGCTCGGCAGAATCNAACAAAGCACCGCGCCATCCTCTTGGTTACGGACGCATCATTCCCTCCTGGCGGTGTTGCGATTCTCAATGCCGAGCACTACACGGCCCCGTTGGGGCCGCCGACGCTACAGATCCCCAATGATCACTGGCCGTTGATCAAGTTGGCGCTCGATGCGGGATCAACCGGCAGGCTCGTTGCCCACAATACCTACGAACCCGCGCAAGCGGTCAACATTCATTGTCGTGTACCGGGGCGGGATCAGGCGCTGGCGCCGGTAGTGATCATGACGCCGCGCAGCGGCTGGTGGTCCTGCGCCTCGGAGCGGGGTGGTGGGATCGCCGTTTGGTTCGAGGTGTTGCGTGACCTGGCCAGTGTCGCNCCCGGCCGTGATGTGATCTTCACCGCCAATACCGGGCACGAGTTGGGACATATAGGGCTCGAACACTTTCTTGGTGCGCGCAAAGATCTGATTCGGAGTGCCGCCATCTGGCTGCATCTAGGCGCAAATTTTGGTGCCAGTAGGGGCGGCGCTCCCCGTCTGCAGTATTCGGATCTCGAAGGCAAGGCGGTGTTTGCCGAGGCGATGGCCGCTGCAGGTATCGTTCCCGCGGCCGAGGCGCCGGTGGGCCAGCGTCCNTTTGGAGAGTCTAGGAACGTCTTCGACGGCGGTGGACGCTTTGTGTCGATTGTGGGCGGCAACGACCTGTTCCATCATCCGGACGACATCTTTCCGGAGGCAGTAGATCTCGAAGCCACCGCCGGCTGGGCGAGGGCGTTTGTTAATGCAGCCAGATTATTTGCTGATGGCTGACGAATTGAGTGAGTTACAGATCCAGTCTCTAGGACTAGCGCTGGAAACTCTGGAAGAAGACCTCATTGAGCTCCTCGCTGCTACCGAAGAGGGTGCNAAGCCGGTTGACCTGCGCACAAACAAAGGACGCCTTTCGCGGATGGATGAGATGCATAACCAGTCCATTCTGCTGGCGAACCGCACGCTTACCGAAAATCGTCTGCGCGAGACTCGCCGAGCGCGGGCACGTTTGGCCGCGGGGGACTTTGGCTACTGCCTGGACTGTGGAGAGCCTGTGGGTTTCGCCCGGTTGCAGGCCTATCCGGACACGCTACGCTGCCTGGCCTGTCAGTCCGCCGAAGAGAGCCAGGATTAGTCACGTGCAGTGTGATCCCCGTCTGGGGCCTNCCGATGGCTGCCTGCCTTGTTTGTGCGAATCGCTTTTGCAACTGGATCGGATTACCGACCGGGGGCGCGCATGACGTCCTGGCTGATGCTGCGCGGTGACGCCTTCCCCGGTTGGCGCATGGTGGTGGTTGCATTCCTTGTCGACTTCATCGCCGTCGGCTTCTTCTTCTACTCATACGGTGTGTTCTTTAAGGCGATCGCCGCTGACTTTGGCGACAGCCGCCTCGGGGTTGCGCTTGGAATCACGCTGACACAGGGAATTGGTGCGCTACTTGCTCCATTCATCGGTCGAGCGTTGGACCACTTCCCCCTGCGAGTGGTGATTGCTTCTGGCGCAATTTCCATGGGTGTTGGCTTCTCGCTGCTTGGACTGGTTTCAACACCGCTGCAGTTCTACCTCGTGTTGGGGGTTTTCATTGGCTATGGCGGCGGCGCGATGGGCCAGTTGGCAACGTCCAAACTTGTAAGNAATTGGTTTGTTGCCAAACGCGGCATGGCTCTAGGCATTGCAGCAACCGGTATCTCGGTATCGGGCGTAGTCATGCCCGCTGTCAGCGCTTGGCTCGTTGGTGAATATGGCTGGCGGTCCGGCTTTGTAGCCTATGGCGTGATCACTATAGCGATCGTAGTGCCGGTTGTACTGNGGTATGTCATTTCAAAGCCGGAGGATCTTAGCCTGTTGCCCGATGGGGTTGAGACACGTGCGGAGTTGCCCCCGGTGCGAGCGGCGCTGAAAACTCGGGAGTTTGTGACTGACCGTAACTTTTGGGCATTGCTGATTGTGGTCGGTACCTTGTTTGGTATCTCGAGTTCTACGCTTACCCATATGGTTCCGTTACTGACCGACGAGGGTCATTCGTTGTTTGCCGCCTCGATGGTCGCTTCGGTCACGGCAGTCTTTGGGATCGCGGGTAAGCTNATCTACGGCTGGCTCGTAGATCGCTGGGATTCGCGTTGGGCGCTTTGGCTGGGGATTGGTTTCCAGGTGTTGGGCCAGCTCANCATGCTGAATAGCACCACTTACGGGATGTTCATGTTTGGCGCCTGTTTTTTTGGGTTTGGCATGGGGGGAGTAGTGCCTATGCAGGGGGCGGTTGTGGGTGCCGCCTTTGGTCGTGAGTCGTTCGGACGTGTGATGGGGGCGATGCGACCACCCATGGCAGTCATTCATCTGATGGGCACCCCGTTTGCCGGCTGGGTGTTTGACGTGACAGGCGCCTATGACCTGGCTTTCATGACTTTCCTAGGCATGTATGGGTTTGCAGCGCTTGTGGTGCTCTTACTTAAAGTGGAAACCCGGGCCGGGTATCGCATGGCATCCTGAGCCTAANTCCAGGGGCTGGTAATTTACTCTGGCGGTTCGATGTGTGCCTGCGCCGATGATGCGCTGACTGTGGCCATCAGCTAGAGGGGTGGGGTTCGCCTGNGTGCCCTCGTACANACGCGGATTCTTTTNGCTTTAGTGCNCTGCGATGACTATAAATCTGCAGAGTTGAGGCGGCTAGCCATGACCACGCGAGTGCTGGGCGGGCAGCCGGTAACCGCTCATACTGAGAGCTGAGGCGTGCAGCCATCCTCATAATTTGGTGCTGAGGTGGCCACGCTTTTTAGCTAGGATCGAACCTAACTTCCGTGGTGGCCTGGTAGCCTGGGTAAGCTCGACGCCAATTCGATCGAGAACGCGGTAGCTCATGCTAGGTTCCAGCGACGTCTCCCAAAGTATCGCCTTAAGCTTGAGTAGGGAGGGTAGTGAGAAATCAATGTTCAGTTCCATGGCCTCCCCGTTCATTGCTGACTTTGCCAGGTGCGGTACATGTCTGCGTAGTAGCCGTCCTTAGCGATCAGTTCGTNGTGGCTGCCGANTTCCATGATGCCCTTGTTGTTGATGACCGCAATGATGTCAGCCCGCATCGCGGTTGCCAGTCGGTGCGCAATTATGATTGCCGTGCGCCCACCCAGCAGATTGTCGAGTGCGTACTCGATGCGCGACTCACTTTGCTGATCTACGTTCGACGTGGCCTCGTCCAGGACCAGTACGCGAGGTTTGGCAATAAAAGCACGCGCTAGNGCAAGCAACTGGCGTTCACCCGAAGAAAGTGATGAGCCTCGCTCATGGCACGGGGTGTCCAGACCCTGCGGCAGTTTCTCGATCATGTCGATAATGCCAACGGCCTTGCACGCCTCGATGACATCGCTGTCGCTGGCGTCGGGCATTGAGAACTTGATGTTTTCCTTGATGGTACCGTGGAACAGGAANGGCTCTTGCGGTACGACCCCGAGCTGAGCATGTAGCGAGGTCAGCGNTACGTCGCGAAGATTACGNCCGTCTATGAATACGTTGCCGCTGACCGGGTCATAAAAGCGGGTGATGAGCTTGGCCAGCGTTGACTTGCCGGCGCCTGTTGGCCCCACGAACGAGATTGACTGCCCTGCGCGAATACGCAGGCTGACATTTTCCAGCACGCNCTCGCTCTGCCCGTAGGCAAAACTCACGTCACGAATTTCAATCTCGCCCTGCATGTTGACGATATCGAGCGCATCCGGTTTCTCTGAAACTCCCGGTCGTTCTGACAGTAGGTCCCTCAGCTTGGCAACGGCCGCGTTACCAGACTGGAACTCGTTGTAGAGCGCGACCAGTTGCTGGATCGGTTGGAAGAAGCGCGCGACTAGGTTGATGAAGGCGATCAGCGCACCGATGGTGAAAGATCCTTCAGGGTCCAGGGACGGATTGACATCCATCAGAATGAAGTAGCCGACGACCAACAGTACGATGGTGGTTGCTATTTCGAGGAACTGGGTGCCAGACTGATAGACGCTTGAGACCTGCGCCGTGTAGTTGTTGGCCTCCTGATGATCCCCGACAATATTGCGATGGTGGATCATGTTGTGCTTCATNCGGTTGTAGAAAATGATGAGCCGCATGCCCGAGAGTGATTCCTGCAGGTCCGCCAGGAGTTCGGCAATCCGGTCCCGGACTGCTTCGTAGCCGCGCTCGGAGACAGTTCTGAACCAAAGCGTCATGGCCAGCATGAAAGGTGTTGCGGCAAGCAGCAAGACCAACGTCAGCTCAACATTGAAAGACAGCAGGATGCCGATAATGAAAACCAGCTTCAGGAGCTGGGCGACCAAATTAATGAGTCCGGTCTGCAACAGGTTTGAGAGCGCTTCAATATCACTCGTCATGCGCGTCAGCAGCCTGCCNGCTTTCTCCTCGGTAAAAAAATCGAGTGAGAGGCGCTGGAGGTGTGCAAACACCCGTACTCGTAGCTGGTACATTAGCAACTGTCCAAGTCGGCCGGTATAGCGCATGCGCACGGTACTGACCGCCGCAACCACAACGAGTGACAATAGGTAGACCGCGCCAANCCAGAGCAGCACGTTGAAGTTGCCTGGGATGATGCCGTCGTCGATGGCAACCTTGACCAGGTAGGGTCCGACCAGGAGCGCCAGTTCGGTGATGCCGAGCAAGGCCAGCGCACCCAGCATGCGGATCTTGTACGGCGCGAGAAACGTCCAGAGCGTGAAAGGCCGGTCATCTTCGACCTGGTGGCTGAACGTCTCCTTGAGCTCGGAGAAATCGGGTTCCTCCGCGGCGAGGGCTTCTGCCTTCTCGGCCATCTCCGGTGGGATGCCGGCAAACGGTAGGCCGGGCTGGCTCGAGCTCGAGGGTCCCCCTTGGTAGCCGCCCCTAAACATCAGGACGTGCCTCCGAGGCCGTCGGGTCCACTGTTCTGGGTTGGGGGCGTAGCCGCAGTCTCGCGCTGAATGCGCATGCGGTATTCGTGGTCTGACTCACCCGTTAGGGTTTCTTCATCTTCCTTTGTGTTGTCCCGATCAGGGGCGCGACCCTGGCTTGCGAGGACTTCCTGGTAAGCCGGTACCGAGCGTAACAGTTCGTCGTGGGTGCCGGTTGCGGCGATGCGGCCACCTTCCAGAAACACGACGCGCTGCGCAAGGCTGATCGTTGAAAGCCGGTGCGCGATCAGAATTGTGGTCCGATCGTGCATCAAGTGCTGCAGTGCNGAGTGGATCTCGGCCTCGATCTTGACGTCGATTGCACTGGTTGCATCATCCAGTACCAGGATTGGTGGATTGAGCAGGAGTGCACGTGCAATGCCGATGCGTTGGCGCTGGCCGCCTGAAAGCGTGTAGCCCCGCTCGCCGACCACGGTTTCGTAACCCGCTTCCATTTCGCTGATGAACTGGTGTGCGCCGGCTGCGCGTGCTGCGGTGATGACTTCTTCAAGCGAAGCATCGGGGCGACCGTAAGCAATGTTCTGTCGGATGCTGAGGGAGAATAGGAACGGTTCATCCAGCACCTGGCCTACGTGGTAGTGCAGACTTTTCAGCTTGATGGTCCGGATGTCGACACCGTCGATGCGTATCGTGCCCACGTCCACTTCATAGAAGCGCGACAGCAATCTGGCAATTGTGGACTTACCCGAGCCGGTTGCCCCGACGATCGCGATCGTCTCGCCCGGGGTGACCTCGAAGCTAGCGCTGGCAAGGATCTGCTCCTCACCGTAACCAAAGGTGACGTTGTCGAACTCGATGNGGCCGCGGGGCTCGACTAGGTCTCGCGCATCGGCGCTGTCTTTGATTTCAGGCGGCTCGTCCAGGATTTCGTAGATGCGACCGGCCGACGCCTTCGCGCGCTGCTCCATCATTAGCAGGAAGCCGAGAAAGCGGAATGGCATCTGCACCAGCATNAGGTACATGTTGAAAGCGACCAGCGCGCCCAGCGCAATCTCGCCTTCGATGACCAGCCAGCCGCCGTAAACCCAAACAAGTACTTGGCCNACGCTGGTGAGGTTTTCGATGACGGGGTTGTAGATCGACTGGATGTTGATCGACTTCACCTGGATCCACTGCAGGCGTGCTGCGGCTCGTGCCAGCAGGTTCAGCTGATGCGCTTCTTGGGCGAAAGACTTCACNACGCGCTGACCGTTGATGTTTTCATCCACAATCACGGCCACGTCGGCTTGCCGCGCTTGGGTCAGCCAGGACAAAGGAAAGATGATCCGCCGGAGTTGCATTGACAGTACCCAGACGCCGGGTATGGCCACGAGGGCCGCGAGGGTCAGGGTCACACTGACTGTCAGCATGTAGGCAAGCGCCAAGACAAACGAGAGGATGCTCGTCGACATCATCGGTGCCATCATCAGAAACATCTGTACCGCTTTAATATCGCTGTTGGCGCGCGAGATGACTTGGCCGGTCTGGATCTTGTCGTAAAAGGAGAACGATAGGCTGACAAGATGGTTGTAGATGATCGAGCGCAGGTCCGCTTCAAGCTGGTTCGATACCCGTGCTAGCTGGTACCGCCCTACGTAGCTCGTTATCAGTCGAATGATTCCGGCTGCCGCGAGCAGGCCCGTAAACAGGAAGAAGGCAGTAGCCTCACCGGCTGTGACCGCCGGTGTCACTGCGTCGATCATCTTGCCCGTGAGCGCGGGTATCGCGACGCTTGCCAGCATTGACAGAACAGTCATCCCCAGGCCTAGGCCAAAGGCCCAACGGTTCACCAGCAGGATCGGCAACAGCCGTGCAAACCAGTTCTTGTCCGTGTCTCGATCTATGTCAGCTTTGGGCTCATCGAAGCGTGCTGAGACATCAACCGGCTCGTAATCGATCGCAACTTCGCCGGGGCTGGCCTCAGCGTCAGTGGCGCCGTGAGCTAGGAGTGTACTCAAGCAGTGGGTCTTCGAGCAGGACGATCTATGATCATAACGCTTTTGCTGCACACAGACTTCAGTAGCGACTGTCTTTAATTGATCGCAACGGTAGGTGAGGTTGTTGCGGTCGCAGGCCTGAGACGGCGATGATGGTCCATCGTAATTGCTGTCGCTGGAGCACCTCAAGATGGCGGAAGCACTGCTGGATGGTATCCGGATACTTGATCTCACTAACCGGCGAGGTGAAATCGCCGGTCGTTTGCTAGCGGATTTGGGCGCCGAAGTGTGGAAGGTTGAACCGCCGGGTGGCGTTGACAGCAGGCGCCTGCCGCCGTTTGGACCCACAGGTGAGTCCCTGTATTGGGCTGTGTACGGTGCCGGTAAACGCTGTATCGAACTGGACCTTGCAACAGCTGCCGGCAAGGTGCAGCTGCGGGAGTGGGCAAGTACCGCTGACCTGCTGCTCGAGTCTTTTGCACCTGGATACCTTGCTGACTTGGGGCTTGGCGAAGCGGATCTGCGTGCCCTGAATCCGGCCTTGATTTATGTCGCGATCACACCCTTCGGACAGCAGGGCCCGAAAGCCCATTGGCCGGCAACCGATCTTACCCTCGAGGCGGCGGGCGGACGCCTTTCCATTCAGGGTGACCCTGACCGAGCGCCGCTGCCCGTGGGCTTCCCGCAGGCGTTTATGCACGCCGGCGCGCAGGCGGCTGCGGACGCGGTGGTTGCGCTGAACGAGCGTGATCGGTCGGGACTAGGCCAGTACCTAGATCTTTCGGCGCAGGAGGCGATGTGGTGGACACTCATGGCGGCGCAAGGATCACCCATCTGCACGGGTGAAGACCCGCCTGGGGCTGGGGACGATCGCGGGCCGCGCCCGCTGGGACAGGGCCCCCGCACCGTACACGCGAGTGATGGGCTGGTGACGATCGCGGCTGGAGCGAGCCCGCCTGGCACCAAGACCATGTTCACATGTGCGCTCGAGGAGGCGCGCGCTGAAGGGTATGCCTATGCCTCATCGCTCGATGGTGTCGACTGGGACAACTGGATACAGGCCTATCGCGCTGCTGAACTTGGGCAGGCTGAGCTTGATGAAATCAATCGGCTGCTCGACCGGTACATAGCACGGCGCACGAAGCTTGAACTTATTGATTGGGCCCTAACGGGCAATCTGCGGTTGGGTCCGCTCAATACCACGCGTGATCTGCTGGATTTTCCTCAATTTCAGGCGCGGGGCGTATTTCAGAACCTTGGCGGGGTCGAGCAGCCGGCGCGGTGGGTTCATCTCTCGAGGATGCGGCTGCGCCAGAGCGGGGAGTTGTTTGCCGGTGGCGGTTCGCCCGCATGGTCGCCGCGCGAGCCTCGGGCTGCTGTGCCCAACAGGCTTGGCCACGCCTTTGCGGGGCTTAAGGTGGCCGATTTTTCTTGGGTTGCGGCTGGCCCCACCGTGGGCAAAGCGTTGGCTGACCATGGTGCGATGGTCATAAAGATGGAGTCGGCAACGCGCCCGGATCTTTCCCGCACGCTGGCCCCCCATATCGACGGGGAGCCTGGTCTGAATCGTAGCTACTGGAGTTTCCTATACGCCACGTCAAAGCTTTCACTGCAGTGTCATCTTGGGACACCTAGGGGCCGACAGCTGGCGCGCCGTGCGTGTGACTGGGCGGATGTGGTTATTGAGAGTTTTTCACCGGGGACCATGGCACGGATGGGCCTAGACTATGCGACGCTCTCCGCTGAGCGAGATGACCTCATCATGTTCAGTACATCGATGCTTGGTCAGACGGGGCCCTTGTCTGCCTACGCCGGGTTTGGTCAGCAGGCCTCTGGTTTCTGCGGGCTGCATGCCATTACGGGTTGGCCTGATCGTGAACCTTGTGGCGTCGCGACGCCCTACACGGATGTGATTGCGCCCAAGTTCGGGATTGCGAGTCTGGGGGCGGCCATCTACGAGCGGGCACGTTCGGGCAAAGGCCAGCACATCGATCTCGCGCAGGCGGAATGTTCGCTGTTGTTCCTCGCGCCGTTGATCGCAGGAGAGGCGGTAAACGGGCACACAGCCAAGCCTGACGGCTTCAATTCAGTCTATGCGCTGGTACAGGGTGTGTTTGCCTGCGCTGGCACCGAACGCTACATGGCCATCTCCGTTGAGACGACGAGTCAGTGGCGTGCGCTGTGTGCGGTGCTTCCTGGTATCGGCTCAGGTGACGAGGGTGCAGAGGCACTGCGCGCATCAGAGGAGACTGTGCAGGCAAAGCTGGCGGCATGGTGCGCCTATAGGGATCCGTTTGCTGCCGAGCAGACCTTGATCGATGCTGGTGTGCCGGCTTCGGTGGTGCAACGCCCAACGGACGCGATTCAGGATCCACAGTTCGAGGCTCGTGGGTTCATGCAGGTGTTACCTCACAGTGAATGTGGGGATGTGTTGCATTGGGGTTTCTGCACGCGCTTCTCCGCGAAGCCTGAGATGGTGCGTACCGCACCGCCCTGCATCGGTGAGCACAACGAGCAGGTGCTCCGTGACGTTCTGGGTCACTCTGACGATGAAATTGAGGCGCTGATTGCAGAAGGNGCTATCGAGTGAATTCGGAACTTATCCAGAATAAGGGAGCACATTTGGTGTCGCGGGCGACTCTGTAGTTGGTGTGCTGGCAGCCGGTTTTCGGTTGAGCCTGCCGCGAGTCGGTTTCTGCCCCGCCTAAAGCCTCAGGTTGAGGCGGCTTTGGTCGCGGTAAGCATGGGCCCAAAAACGGGTCGCATGGCACCTTCTTCGACACGATTGCTGAGTTCACTCGGGTCAGCCTCCAGGTCGAACAGTGCACATGGGATGCAACTGGTCATCTTGCAGGTGAATCAGTAGCGGCTATCACGCACGGTGGAGTGCGTATTGATGCGTGAACGCAGCCATTTGCGNNCAACAGCATGGCGCTCGAGTTCAGAGAGGACGGACTCGCCGCGGCAGCCCTAGGGTGCCTATACNCAGGCGATGTCTGAGAGCGTCGCAGGTTCNAACAGTCGTTCACGGCAACAACNCCNATCCCGCCCTGAGAANGCACTATGAGTGGCACTTGTACTGCGCCTTTGTAGAAGTTCTATTTCGCCCACAGTTGATGCTCACCCAGCATCTCGCCAACCTTCGGGTCGATTAATGACACCATCCTAAGGTAGCGTATGGTGTTAGACCGTACGAAGGTTCGGTGTAACGGCCGGTAATGACTGATGCCCGGGACGGCTGGCAGACTGGACTTTGACACCATACCTTGGAGAACAGTGCACCTTGGTCCGCCGGCGGGTCGAGGTTAGAGGTCTGAATAGTCGGGTGGTCAGCACAACCCACCAAGTTGTGTCAGTGCTGGTCCGTGAAGGTGAACAGGATGTTCGGCTTCACCTGGCGGCTCCCTTGAGCTTTGGAATCTTGAAGCGGTTATCGATCTCCGGGTCCATCCAGAGGTCATCCTCACGGAGCAATTTGCGCAGATAGGCGGGGTTGTCGCAAGCCTCAATGAATTCGATGGGGACGCGGCCGCGGAAGTCCTGCTGCGGGATATAGTACGAGCGGCAATGCAGGCCATGCATGCTGACCCGCAGGCCCGAGGTCTGTTTGGTGAAGGCACCGTGCCAGACTCCGCCCTGAAACATGACAAGTGACCCCGCGGGTGCTTCGACCGGTATGGCACGTTCTACCGCCTCATCGCCACGGGGGAGTCGTCCTTCGAGATGACTCCCCGGAACGAAGGCAAAGGCGCCATTTTCACGAGTGTAGTCAGTTAGCAGCCAGTTCATGTTGGCAACGTGGGGCTCGGCGGGATTCCAGGGTGGAGGGACTGGCCCCTGGTCAGCGTGCATTGGGGTTGTGACGGGGGACGACCAATTTTCTGGTGTTTGCCACTTGATCCACGCATTGCTGACGGAAAGTCGATGGTGCGGCCCAAGCATATGCTCCATAAGGGCCATCTTCACCGGATGGACCAGTATCTGACTGAACACCGGGTCCTCGAAAATCATGTGCGTTACGAAGAATTGACCATTCTCCGCAGGAGGTCCTTCGAACTCCCCGTCAAAGCCTGAGTTGACATTGAACCGGGCACCGGTACGTCGTTCCGCAATGGTTAGGATGGTGTCACGCAGGCCGGTGAAGAACGTGTCATCGAGCCCAAGCTTTTCTTGCGGAACCACGGTCAGCCCCTGATCGTCGAGTTCGCGGGTGTGTGTTTCCAGTCGCATTTCGCTGATTCGGGCTTCGAGCGTTGCCTCACTGTCCAGCGTGGGTGTTCTGATTTCCTGGTCCATTGTCAAATCCTCAGATCCAGTAGTTGCGCACGCAACGCCCGTCGCCAGGCAGGTCTGCACACGTGACGAAGCCGTCAAAGTGGTCCACGCGGCTGCCCGCAGTCGCATCCGGGTTGTTGGTGCTGATTCCTTTCTTCACCGAAAGCGGAGCTTCGGGGTGGAGTGACGGATGGCTCTCACCATACGCTTATCGTGTTGGCGCTGTCCTGTCGGCGGCGTCTCGATCTCAATGCTTAGCAACGATGTTGCTCAGTCGGGTAGGAGGTTGATGTACGGGACTTCAGAGACCGCGATGCCCTCAGTTATTGAGGCAGCTACCCGTCAAAGGCGCGTTGTCCCTCTGCGAGCCGGACTCCGTCAGTAGCCTGGGGCTCACCGTCTGGTCATGCAAACTGCAGTGTGTGTCTTCGTGCTGGAGGTCTGGATCTTTAGTGTTCATCCCACGCAGCGCGGGGCTCGCGATGGCAGCCGGGCCGGGGTGGGAGGTGTTTGGCGCTGCTGGCGCGGGCCTACGGCGAGTGCGAGAAGTCTCAGTCGGCGCGGAACTCGCGAATCGGGCGGTATAGGCGCCAGATCATGAAAGTGGCGGTGATAGAGAGGAATCCACCTAGGACCATCGTGTTGCCGGCACCGATTGCACCGGCCCAGGCGCCGACCCAGATGGTGCCGATGTTGTTGGCGGTCTGTGCGGCGAGCACGAGCAGGGCGAACGCGCGCCCGCGCATGTGATCGGGGGTNGTCAACATGACGGTGGTATGGCGCACAGCTACTGTTACCGCGTCCGCCGCGCCAAGCAGACCGATCATGAGCATGCTGATCCAGAGCGTGCTCGCGGTGCCGAAGCCAAACAGAACGAAGCCATAGAAAAACGAGGCGTAGAGCACCAGCATGCCTTTGGCTTTGTAGCGGACGAGCAGCAACGCCACAAATGAACCGATGATTGCGCCGGCAGAATTCGCCGCTCCGAGCATGCCGGTTGCGCTGGCCCCGCCGGCGAACAGGGCGAGTGCTAATACCGGGAGGATTTCGCGATAGAAGGAGGACACAGTGATGCCCGCATCGAGCAGAAACAACCCCGGAAGGATCGGGTGCTTCGCAACGTAACCGAAGCCGTCCCGCGTCTGCCGCCATGCTGAAGTAGGAGTATCGTTCTCGTGTCCATCCGCCCGGCCAGCGGCACGAATAAGCCACGGCAGCAGTGCTGAAACTAGCGCAATGGCGCCGGCTAGCAGGAACACCGCGCTCAACCCAGCAGTCACCGCAACGCCTGCGAAGATGAGCGGGCCAATGATTGCGGCCGCATTCTGCGAGGCAGTGTCTGTCGAGGTAGCCAGCATCAGGTATTGCTTTGGGATCACAATCGGAATGAGTGCTGACCTTGCTGGGCTCGCCAGCATCTGAGACGCCGCTGTGATGGCAATCCCTGCGTAGACCATTGTCGGCGACAACGCGCCGTGCCAGCTCAGGAGTCCGAGTGTTAACAGTGCTGCAGCGGTTGCGCTATTCGACAGCGTGATTAGCAGCTTGCGATCGACATGGTCGGCAAGAGTGCCGCCCCAGAGCAGGGCTGGAATCTGCACCACCAGTTGGATGACACCTATGAATGCAATCAAAGTCTCCGAACCGGTCTCGTCGTATAGCCACTGCGCCGTGCCGAGGATGCGCATCCATAGCACTACTTGGGTTGTAACGAGCGTGGCCCACAACAGCCGATAGTCGCGGAAGGCGAACGCGTACCACGGTGGTGGAGTGACCGCGGGGGTGGTGTTGGTGTCTTCGCGACTGATGGTTGTGCCAAGTGTGGTGCTGCGGCGCCGGAGTATACGCGGTGACTTGGTATGATCCTGGGCCTTCGGGTTTACAGAACTCTGCTTAATGGCGATCGATTACGCGGCCCTACCGGAAGCAGCACCCTACGAGCCGTCAGAGATAGATCATGATCTCGCATACGCGAGCGACGGCGACATCGCGCACTTCAAAGCGCAGGGCTTTTTCGTCAAACGTGGTCTGCTCGATGATCTCGACTCACTTAGCGCGATCCGCCGTTACATGTGGGCACGGGTGCCGCGTCAACTCATGCGCGAGGACGATCCAGACTCCTGGCTTGCTAAGCCGCACCGGAAATGGAACGAAGAAGACGCTTGTCGGGTTGGGCTACTTTCGCGGGGGAGTTGGAAGATGCGTTCACGCACGATTGGCACTGAGACCTTTCTGGTGGACGCTACGGCCCGGCATCCACGCCTGCGTGCCATTGCTGCGCGACTGATCGGCTTACCCCTCAGGCCAACCGTAAGGGTCCGTGGCGTTTACTGCATCCTGCCAAGGCCGCCGGGTGTTGAAGGGTATCTTGGCCCCCATACTGACGATCAGTCCGCACAGCTAGGCGCGATGGTACTCATTGATGATGTGCCGCCAAGATGCGGCGGGTTCACCCTTTGGCCGGGGACACATCACAACTTTCGTCCGCACTGGACGGCCAACGTCGGCGGGAGGATCGTTGAAAAAGAGGCCTACGAACGGGAGGTTGCCGAAGTACTGGCTAACGTGACTCCGGTTGAGATCACCGGCAAGGCAGGTGACGTGGTGTTTTGGCATGGGCGCATGATGCACTCCGCGGGCATTAACCACTCCGCTGTGGAGGGCAATCGCCCCGTCGCGCGTCTGGTGGTGCCTTGCGATTTTCAGCGCGGTGGCAAAACCTGGTATGACGACGACGAGCGCGGGCCAGGGGACATTGCGCAGTGGTGGATAGACACCCGTAACTTCCGCGAGGACCCGCCACCCACACAAGACAACATATGGCACGATTGGGCGATATGACATGAAGATCACATCAGTACAGGCGACAGCGATCGCTGTTCGCACCGGTCTTCCCACTGACGCTGCCACTGGCATATGGGATGCGGTCCCGCAAGTATTTGTCGAGATCGGCACTGAAGACGGCCTGACGGGTCTTGGTGAGGCGTTTGCCTATGGCATGCCCAACGCTGTAGCAGCAGTGATCAACGAAACGCTTGCACCGCGTCTGCAAGGCCAGGACGCGACTCAGACCTCCGCGCTGACCGAGCGACTGTTCCGCAGCACGCATCTGTTTGGCCGTTATGGCATCACAACGTTCGCCATCAGCGGTGTCGAGATGGCTTTGTGGGACCTCGCGGGTAAACGCGCCAACACGCCGCTCTGGCAGTTGCTGGGTGGTGCGGCCGAACTCGAGGTGCCCGCCTACGCTTCGCTCATCCGGCATCCGGAGCATTCGAGCATCATCTCGGATGAATCGCTGCGAGCGGTTGATGAAGGTTACACAATGGTGAAGCTGCACCAGAATGAGCCGGCCTCGGTGGCGATGGCGCGGACCGCAATTGGGTCGGATGTGCCGCTCACAGTCGATATCAATTGTGAGTGGAGTCCCTATGACGCTACCGCGATGGCTTGTGCGCTCGATNAACACGAGCTGCTGTGGCTGGAAGAGCCGGTGTGGCCGCCGGAGGACTTCGAAGGCCTTGCCCGCGTGCGGGTGGAATCGGGCGTCGCCATCGCGGCTGGAGAGAACTACTGCACGTTGCGACAGTTTCAGGCTGCGTTTGACGCCGGTGCGCTCACCTTCGCGCAACCCAGTGTGACCAAGGTTGGCGGCATTGCTGAGTTCCTGCGGGTTGCTGAGCTCGCTGCGCTGCAGGGCATTGAGCTCGCGCCACATTCGCCCTACTTTGGCCCAGGCTTTGTCGCGACACTGCATCTCATAGCTCACATTGGTCACGTGGAGTGGGTCGAGAAAATCTACGTGGACCTCGAAGCGCCGCTCTTTGCAGAGCCACTAGCCTTCTCCGATGGCGTCTATAAGGTGCCGGATGGGCCGGGCCTTGGAGTGGCGCTCGCGCCGGATCTGCTGACGCGCTACAGGATCTGACCACTTGTTCCCGGCCGCTGCGCTTGATTGCGCCGGGCGCCGGGCGCACCATCGAACGGATAGGTTCGTACGTTGAGATCAGGTGGCGAGTAAAGTCGGGGTGTGGAGCAAAAGAGGTTTGGCAGAGAAGAACGCAGCCAAAGCCAACAACAATACTAAAGCTGGGGGCGAAAACGTGAACAAGTCGCAAGAGGTGCAAATAACTGTGGGGGCGGTGGCCCTGCTTTTTTTTGCCTGGTCAGGTCTAACGGCGGCACAACCTGAGGGTCTGACCGACCCCATTACAACCAGCATTGTGCAGGGCGAAGTTGTAGTTGGCGTCCAGGACTTTTTGCAACTGCCGAAGACCGTCGACCCCCATGATCGTCCAACCCGGCAGGAAGGTATCCCGATCGATCTGGTGGCCAGCGGTGCCCATGCGCGGATNCAGCAGATGATGCCGCTCCCCGANGGNAGCGGTCGTCTNGCCGTCACAGACCTGAGAGGTGTGCTCTATCTCAGTGATGCTGAAGGCAAAGAGTTGCATACCTACATCGACCTGCGCGAGCTGCCGGATTTTGCGCCGGATGTCTTCCCCAACGAGGCAGGTTTGCTGGGCTTTGCCTTCCACCCTCAGTTCGGCGCCAAAGGCACGCCCGGGTTTGGCAAGTTGTACCTGGGCTACAGCGTCAAGGCTGACAGCGGTGAGGCAACCTATCTTGGCGACAGGGCGTTCAGTCACCACTCTGTNATTGTGGAGTACACCGCAAGGCGTCCCAAATCCAACTCGGTGAGTGGCGCGAGACGTGAACTCTTGCGTATTGGTCAGTTTGCTCAGAGCCACAACGTTGGCACGATGAGCTTCAACCCCTACGCACTGCAGCGCGATGCGGACTATGGTCTTCTCTACATCTGCATGGGTGATGGCGGTAGCGCGTACGACCCCGAGAACAACGGGCAGAATCTGGCAACGCCGCTTGGCACAATCCTGCGCATTGACCCGTTGGCCAGNGGTGCAGACGCCTACACCGTGCCCGCCGACAACCCGTTTGTCGGGCGCGAAGGGGCGCTGCCAGAGATTTGGGCCTATGGCCTACGCCANCCGCAGCACTTCTCNTTCGANACNGACGGNACGCTGTACATCAACGACATTGGCCANAACCACGTTGAGGAAGTTAACGTTGGTGTNGCAGGCGGCAANTACGGCTGGCGCGTGCGCGAAGGGACGTTTGCTACCGGTTTTGATGCAGGGGTTCCATTTGCNGGANCCGTGTTTGATAAGCCCGCCGTGCCCGGCTTCATTGGGCCGGTNGCGGAGTATGACCACAATGAGGGTTATGCGATCGGCGGCGGCTACGTATACCGCGGTACAGCAATCCCGGCACTTTACGGNAAGTACATTGCGGGAGACATNGTGACCGGGCGGCTTTTCTATTTTGATACGCACAATCTCACTCCGGGCAAGCCAGCTACGCTGAAGGAACTCCGAGTCTCCGTTGACGGTGAGGAAACCTCCGTCCTCAAAGCATTTGGCCATCCGAATACCTACAATCCGGGCACCCTACGAGCCGATCTGCGGATGGGTATGGACAGCTCGGGCGAGCTTTATCTGCTGACCAAGGGAGATGGCCGCGTTCGTCGTATGGTCGCGGTGGGATCCTGACAAATAGGTACCGCGACTGACAGGATTTGGATCCGGGGCGCGGCCAAGCCTTGTANGGCATGCGAGCGAAGGAGNACACGTGGTCAATCTGGCGNTGATGCCAATACTGATGGTGTTGCTGGCAAAGGGGGTNTAGTGGGTCGGGNTCGGCGNGTNNCGGCAATACTGTTGGCCAATCTNNTGTCTTCGCGGCAGTGCAGGTCGACTTTGTCAAAGGCGCGCGCNGCTCATCCAACAGGGGCANATGTAAGCGGCNAGNCTCNTGTGCGTCAGNCTGCGNAGGGGCGCGGCAGCTTCTCCCGCACGCCCTGTTTATCGTGCGTCACTTAGACTTGTACAAGCGCTATCTGCGCCGGGCAAGCTCTACGATGCGAAGTACACTATTTACGGGCTGTTTGGGCTCGGGGACGGTACCGATTGAGATCTCACCGGAGGTTTTAGTTGTGCGCGTTTAAAAACTCGGCCTGCAGCTGCAAGGCGTCTTTGGCTTCCGGAAGATCCGGACCAAACGCCTGGAATATGTGCACCAGAGTAGGCCAGGCCTGGAGTTCTACCGGTGAGCCCGAGGCCTGAGCTTTGTTGCAGTACCGCACGGAGTCGTCATATAGCATCTCGGCATTACTGACCTGCAGCAGGATTGGTGGAAGGCTGTCGAGTGGTCCAAGCAGTGGTGACACTGTGGGTGAAGTGGAGTTTGTGCCCATGCCAAAGCTGGAAAATAAGGACAAGGCAAACGAGGGCATTCGTACAAGCTTGCCAAGGCTGGGTCCGAGGAAAGGGTCGGTCGGAACATTCCGTCGAAATGACGGACTCTGCATCGTGGCATCGGTTAGAGGCGCCATGGCGATGGCTGCATCGATCTTCTTTACGCGCTGGTCGCGTACCCAGGCAGCCAGTACAAGGGTCATGTTCGCACCAGCTGAATCTCCAGCGACATAAACCTTCGCGGCAGGGTCTGTATTTCCGGCCGGGCCATTGTTGAGCATCCATCGATAGGCGGTGCGCGCGTCCTCATGGGACGCTAAGACCTTGTATTCGGGCAGCATGCGGTAGTCGAT
>PAWP01000049.1 GCA_002714125.1 Gammaproteobacteria bacterium | reverse complement strand
CAGGCAGCGATCCTGGCTATGGTGTTGCGAGAGACACGGTCTTGGCAGCTCGCAGTGTTGTCTGCGCCCGTGCTTGGGATGGCGCTGACATTGGCTACCTACCTTGTGGCCCCGGGTGCTATCGAGGAGCCGGTCAGACTCGCGTCGGAAATGACTGGCCGCAATCTGACCGCTCAGCCCGGCTTCTTCGCAATGTTGCCGCCATTTCTGGCGTTCATGCTGACAATTATGGCCCTGGGCTGTCTTGCACTGGGCCGATGGTGGCAAAGTGTGTTGTACAACCCCGGCGGCTTCGGCGGCGAGTTTCAGGCGCTGAGGCTATCAACCCGGATAACCGGAGGCCTGGTCGCAGTCGCCTGCCTGTGTATGGCCGCGCTGCCTGGTCCATATACGACCTGGTTTCTGCCGCTAACCGCACCGCTAGTGATGGCCGCCTTGGGGATAACTCACTACGTGGTCAATCAACGTGGGCTGGGGGCAGCGCCGCTCGTGGCTTACTACATCGCTTTGCTGATGGGCTTTCTGACGGTTGTACTGTTGCCGTTCCTGTTACTCCCGGCCGTGTTCGACAGTTTTCTCGATGTAAGGGCACGCATGGCCAGGCGGACACGCGAACGCAGCAACCTGCCGGAGGACAAAGATGAAGATGGCGACTGATCCGTCTGCGCCATAACGGGCCTTTAGCGCCTGACAAATTTCACCGTACAAACTGACTGGACGAACGACGATGGAAGTTATCCTGCTCGAAAACATCGCCAAGTTGGGCGATCTAGGTGACAAGGTCACCGTAAAATCCGGCTATGGCCGTAACTATCTGATTCCCCAGAAGAAGGCTGCACCGGCGACAATAGACAACCTCGCCAACTTCGAAACGCGCCGCGCAGAACTGCAGGCGACTGCAGATGAGAAGTTGCGCGTGGCGCAGATTCGCGCTGCAGAAGTAGCCGCGCTGGACGTGCGTGTGTACGCCAAGGCGGGGGATGAGGGTAAGCTCTTTGGTTCGATCACGGTGCGTGACATCACTGCCGCCATAGCTGAGCGCGGCGTCGAGGTTGAGAAGAGTGAAGTGCGCTTGCCAGACGGTCCGCTTCGCGAACTGGGCGACTATGAGATCCAAATTCACCTGCATCCCGAGGTGAACGCGGTCCTCAGCCTGTCTGTTACGGCCGAGGAATAGCCTTGGTCCAGCTCGAGGCATTGGGGCGGTGCGAGTCGCCCCCGGGACGGTTCGTAAGGAGGCCCTGTGGATGCATCTGCTCAGAACCTGTGGATAAACTGTAGAACTGTCTGAAAGCACAACAAGTAGTTCTCCGCTTCCCCGCCAGACCGTTCCCCTGTGGCGCTGCCTGCCGTAATCTTCGCAGACATCTTCCAGCGCGTGCGGTTATCCGTGCGTAGCACCCTCAAGCACGCGGAGTAACCTTGGCCGTCATCGAACAAGACGTCAGCGCGTCCCTCAAAGTCACCCCGCACTCCATCGAAGCGGAACGCTCCGTGTTGGGCGGCCTGATGCTCTCACCTGACAGCTGGGACGACGTCGCCGAAATTGTCGTCGCCGACGACTTCTATCGCATCGATCACCGAACCATCTATCGCTGCATGGGTGCGCTCATCGAGCGCGGCATGCCTATAGATATTATTACGATATCCGAGGCGCTCAACGACTTAGGCGAGCTGGAGAAGGTAGGAGGTGTTGGCTACATATCCGAAATGACGAGCGCCACGGGTGCGGCTGTCAATCTCAAAGCCTACGCTACAATCGTGAACGAGCGTTCCATGCTGCGCCGACTTATCTCGGTGGGCAACGAAATTGCCGACTCTGCCTACAACACCCAGGGTATGAATAGCGGCGAGCTCATTGATCAAGCCGAGTCAAAGGTATTCAAGATTGGTGATGAACGGCCTACCAATGGCGGCCCACAGCCGATCAGCCCACTGCTGACCAAAGCCGTTGAACGGATCGAATTCCTGCGGGATACAAAGGGCGCGCTGACAGGACTCGCCACCGGATTCAAAGACATTGACGCCATGACCTCGGGGTTACAGCCTGCCGACCTGGTTGTGGTCGCGGGGCGTCCATCGATGGGCAAAAGTGCTTTTGCCATGAATATTGCTGAGAACGCAGCCATCTCGCATAACCAACCGGTGCTGGTATTTAGTCTCGAGATGCCCGCTGACTCGCTGGTTCTGCGGATGCTCTCATCACTCGGGCGCATCGATCAGAGCAAAATTCGAAATGGCCAGCTCAGCAGTGATGACTGGCCAAGGCTTGTGTCGGCCGTGACCCTGTTGGAGAGCAAGCCCATTTTGTTTGATGACACGGCGGGCATCACGCCGAACGAAATGCGCGCGCGGACGCGGCGCGTCGCGCGGGAGTTCGGGCAGCTCGGGCTGATTGTTGTGGACTACTTGCAGCTGATGCAGGTGCCGGGCAGCGTGGAAAACCGTGCGACTGAGATCTCGGAGATCTCGCGTTCTCTAAAAGGAATTGCCAAAGAGTTCAATTGCCCGGTGGTAGCACTCTCGCAGCTCAACCGAAGCCTCGAGCAGCGTCCGGACAAACGCCCGATCATGTCGGACCTGCGCGAGTCGGGTGCTATCGAGCAGGACGCAGATGTCATCATGGCCATCTATCGCGATGAAGTGTACCGCGAAGATGCTGAGCAGGGCGTCGCCGAGATCATCCTGCTCAAGCAAAGGAATGGCCCGATCGGGAAGCGAAAGTTGGCGTTCATCGGCCAGTTCACGCGCTTCGAGGATCTGGCTCAGGGGTACGATGACTACGACATATAGGCGGCGGTGGCCGCGAATAGCCGGGTTTCAGGTAGGCCGATTGGCATGGTAACCGTGCATGTGGACCTCGAAGCGCTGCGGCACAACCTCGCCTATCTCCGTTCGGTTGCTCCAGGGAGCCGGGTCATGGCTGTGATCAAGGCCAACGCATATGGGCACGGCGCTCGAGATGTCGCGCAGGCTATTGACGCGGAAGCGCTGGCCGTCGCTCGGGTGGACGAAGGCGTGGCCCTGCGTGAGGCTGGAGAGTTGCGGCCGCTACTGGTGCTNGAGGGCTGNCTTCGCCCNTCCGACATGACGCTTGTGGCGCGCCATGAGCTCCAGGTTGTCGTCCACACCGAAGCCCAGGCCGNCTGGTTCGGCGCTGAAGTGCCCGTAGAAGTCTGGCTCAAAGTTGAGACGGGCATGCACAGGCTGGGATTGGATCCAGCGGTCTTCCGCAGTCTTGCATCGAACCCGCCGCCAGGGATGCAGGTGGTGGGTTTGATGAGCCATCTGGCCTTTGCTAATGAGCCGGAAGACCCACGCACCGAGGCCCAGTTGATGGCCTTCGATGAGGCATGCAGGGGCCTCGACGTGCCGCGTGCTATTGCCAACTCGGGTGCCGTACTTGGTATTCCGGACGCGCGTCTTGACTGGATTCGTCCCGGCATTGCGTTGTTTGGGATCTCACCATTTGGTGCGCCGTTGCCGGAGCTCAAGCCGGTAATGACATTGACGGCGCCGGTGATTGCGGTAAAGCAGGTTAAGGCTGGGAAGACTGTGGGCTATGGCGGTCGGTATCGTGCGCGTAAGGATGTATGGGTGGCGGTGGTGGGAGCTGGTTACGCCGACGGATATCCGGCTAGCCTGGCGAACGGCACGCCGATGCTCATTAGGGGACGACGCTATGGCTTGGCGGGTGTTGTGTCGATGGACATGTGCTGCTGTGAGCTTTCTAGCGGAACCGAGGTCAGGGAGGGGGATGAGGCTGTACTGTGGGGTGAGGGTCTGGCACTTGAAGAGATTGCTGAGATTAACGGGTTGAACCCCTATGTGCTGCCCTCGCAGTTGACCTCCCGTGTGCGGTACGAATTGCGCTGATGGCAGCCCGCAAAGCCAAGTCAGCATACGTGTGTTCGGAGTGCGGCTTCGAATACGCGAAGTGGCAAGGACAGTGCAANGCGTGCAACGAGTGGAATACGCTGACGCGCATTACCGTCTCCGGGGGCAGCGGCGCGGCGCAAGGCCTGGGTGATGGGCGCGGCGGTTTTGCCGGGGCCCTTGCCCCAGTGCAGCGCCTCGATGANGTCCAGGCCGAGTCCGTGGTGCGTCTCGCGACNGGCTTTGCGGAGCTGGATCGNGTTTTGGGCGGCGGGCTCGTGCCGGGGTCGGCCGTATTGCTTTCAGGGAATCCNGGGGCAGGCAAGAGTACCCTGCTGATTCAAGTGATGTGTGGACTGGCGACCCTTCGTAGCGCGCTCTACGTAACAGGCGAGGAGAGCCTGGAGCAGGTTGCGATGCGGGCACGGCGCCTGCAGCTACCTACCGATGCGCTCCGCGTCATGGCGGAGACCAACGTCGATGCAGTCATCGATGCCGCTGAGCGCGAGAAGGCGGATCTGCTGGTCGTCGACTCAGTTCAGGTTCTCTATTCCGAGTCCGTTGATGGTGCTCCGGGTGGGGTTGGACAGGTCAGGGAGTGCGCGGCCCGGCTTGTGCAGTTTGCCAAGCGCAGCGGCACCGTGCTTTTGCTGGTGGGCCATGTCACCAAGGAAGGATCNCTCGCCGGTCCGCGTGTGCTTGAGCACATGATCGACTGTTTCGTCATGCTCGAAGACGAAAATGACAGCCGCTACCGCACGCTCCGCAGCTCGAAGAACCGCTTTGGGGCGGTAAATGAACTTGGAGTGTTTGCGATGTCGGAACGGGGGCTCGTCGAGGTCAGCAACCCTTCGGCGATCTTTCTGTCCCGCTCCGACGAAGCGGCGACNGGCTCCGCGGTGATGGTGGTCTGGGAGGGTACCCGCCCACTCTTGCTTGAGGCNCAGGCGCTTGTGGATGAGAGCGGGTTTGGCAATCCGCGACGGGTGGCTGTGGGTTTCGATGGCGCGCGCCTTGCGATGCTGCTGGCGATCCTGCATCGCCATGGCGACATGATGGTCGGGGATCAGGATGTATTCGTGAACGCGGTGGGGGGTGTGCGCGTTGCGGAGACGTCTAGCGATCTGGCTGTGACGCTCGCGATTGTGTCGAGCTTTCGCAATCGGCCCCTGCCCAGGGATTTGGTGGTGTTTGGGGAGCTCGGGCTGTCTGGCGAGATTCGACCCGTACCCAATGGCCAGGAGCGGCTGCGGGATGCNGCAAAACACGGNTTCCGGCGCGCAATTGTGCCAAGCCGCAACCTGGCACGGCAGTCCATCGACGGCATGCAGATCCATGGCGTCCAGACGCTGCGTGAGGCGCTCGATCTCGTAGGAGACATGCTGGGGGAGTGACTGAAGTCTCTGTCCGGGCCGCTGCTTTACCGCGATCTTTCTGGCGAAATACTCCTTCGCCGGCGCTCCCGAAGAGCAGGCTATGCTGCATCTAACTTGGTCGCTATCTCATCAAAACAAGGAGTACGCATTCGTGGAGAACTTTGAATTCCGTGAGCTAGTTGCCCGCCGCGATCGGGGCGAAGCGTACTCGCGGGCAGTATTCTGGGGACGCCTTGGTTCGATGTCGAGCACGCCAATGATAAGTCGTTGCTCACTTGTACAACTGGCACTGGGCTGTGCGCCGGCGTCAACAAGTTAGTGCCTATTGAATGCTTGGGCCTCAGCATGATTAGTCTACTGGGCCTTACGCACCTTAGGCGCTGAGCCGCCGATACTTTATCCGGTGGGGCTGATCAACATCGGTGCCTAGACGCTTCTTGCGGTCGGCCTCGTAGTCGGAGAAGTTGCCGTCAAACCAGGTCACCTGGCTGTCGCCTTCGAACGCGAGAATGTGCGTTGCCACGCGGTCGAGAAACCAGCGGTCGTGGGAGATGACAAGTGCACAGCCAGCAAACTCAAGGATGGCCTCTTCGAGCGCCCGCAAGGTCTCGACGTCGAGATCATTGGTAGGCTCGTCCAGCAGCAGCACGTTGCCACCGGATTTCAGCAACTTCGCGAGGTGCAGGCGGTTACGCTCACCTCCGGACAGGTCTTTGACAAACTTCTGCTGATCTGTACCTTTGAAGTTGAAGCGCCCGACGTAGTTCCGTGAAGGTGTCTCGTACTTGCCAATCTGGATGACCTCAAGGCCGCCGGAGATTTCCTGCCAGACCGTGTGCTCGCCAACCAGGTCATCTCGGCTCTGGTCGACATAAGCAACGTCGACTGTCTCGCCGATGCGCATGTTGCCAGAGTCAGGTTCNTCCTTGCCGGCGATCATGCGGAACAGCGTGGTCTTGCCCGCTCCGTTACCGCCAATGATGCCGACAATGGCGCCTTTTGGGATGTTGAACGACAGGTTGTCGATCAGGACCTCATCACCAAAACCCTTGGTGATGCCATTGGCTTCTATCACGAGGTCGCCAAGCCTTGGACCGGGCGGGATATAAAGCTCCATGGTCTCGTTGCGGGTCTGGTATTCCTCGCTCGTCAGTTCATCGAAGCGGGCGAGACGGGCTCGACTTTTGGCCTGTCGCCCTTTGGGATTTGAGCGCACCCATTCGAGTTCGGCCTTGATCGTCCGCTGCCTAGCTTCTTCCTGGCGCTGTTCAATTTCGAGGCGCTTTTCCTTCTGTTCGAGCCAGGTGGTGTAGTTGCCCTCGTAAGGAATGCCGCGGCCACGGTCGAGTTCTAGAATCCAGCCCGCCACGTTGTCGAGAAAATAGCGATCGTGGGTGATGGCCACTACGGTACCCGCAAACTCGCCGAGGAAACGTTCGAGCCAGCCAACGCTTTCCGCATCGAGGTGGTTGGTTGGCTCGTCCAGCAGCAGCATGTCGGGTTTGGATAGCAGCAGCCTGCATAGCGCCACGCGCCGTCTTTCGCCGCCGGAAAGCTGTGTAACGTCGGCATCCCAGGGTGGTAACCGCAAGGCGTCGGCCGCAACGTCCAGCTTGCGATCGAGGTCCCAGCCGTCGACGGCGTCGATCTTGAGCTGCAGGTCGCCCTGCTTCTCGAGCAGTTCGGTCATCTCATCGTCAGTCAATTCTTCGGCAAACCGGTCGCTGACCGCGTTGAACTCATCAATTAGATCCTTTATGGACCGAACGCCATCTTCAACGTTCTCTTTTACGCTTTTGTCGGGGTCAAGCTGCGGCTCCTGCGGTAGGTAGCCCACTGAGAGATCGGCGGCGGCGCGCGCCTCGCCGCTGATCTCAGTATCGAGCCCGGCCATGATCTTTAGTAGTGTGGACTTGCCCGCGCCGTTCAGGCCGAGAACTCCGATCTTGGCGCCAGGGAAGAAGGACAGCGAGATATCCCGCAGTATTTCGCGCCTGGGCGGCACGGTCTTCGACACGTGCGACATCGTGTAGACGTATTGCGCCATGGTGGGGGTCCGAAATCGATGGAGCGCGGATTGTAAGGACTATTGAGTGTGATCCCAAGGGTAGCTTTGCTCGGGTTCACTACCCGTTTGTTGGATCGCCTTGTTCGCGGCTGGGGGTTTCCCTTACCTCTGTAAAGTGGATCAAAGTTCCGTGTGTCGGTGGTTGGCTTCCATGTGCGGCGAATGTTGTGCATGCGACTTTCGTCGACGCGCGTGAACCCGCGCCGGTCTGTGCACTGACTTGCCCATGCCGCGAAGTGAGGATTTCTTGATTGTCTGGGTGGTTGGGCTATCCCCGTATAGGCAGAGATAACCCGCCACCATCCCGGTCGATAGGGCGACCATAGACGAAAATCAGGCCAGACCCATCCCGACGAATTGTTAAGATGACGTTTGTGCCGCGCCTAGCGTGGCTCGTATCTGAAACGGCAAGGAACACTCAGCGATGCGCTGCCCGTTCTGTGGCGATAGTGAAACGAAGGTCATTGACTCCCGTCTTGTCGCGGAGGGCAGTCAGGTGCGTCGGCGTCGGGGGTGTCAGCGAGAGGAGTGTGGAGAGCGTTTCACTACATTCGAGGCGCCCGAGCTGGTGATGCCTCGGCTGATCAAGAACAACGGTAGCCGCCAGCCTTTTGATGAAGACAAGCTACGCAATGGCCTGCAGCGCGCGCTGGAGAAGCGCCCGGTATCCATAGAGACGCTCGAGGCGACCATTGACCGCATCAAGGCTCAGCTGCGAGCCACCGGTGAGCGGGAACTCCCAAGCAAGGCGTTGGGAGAGCTGGTGATGGATGCCCTGCGGGAACTGGATGATGTTGCCTATGTGCGCTTCGCGTCCGTTTATCGCAGTTTTCAGGACATCAATGAGTTCCGCGAGGAGATCGAACGCCTGGACAAGCAGCGGTGAGCCTGTCCGACGAGGTACTGATGGCGCGGGCGTTGCGTCTTGCCGAAGCGTGCCGGCAGCAGTGTGTGATGGCGCCGCGCACGGCCGTGCTGGTGGTCCGAGATGGCGAGGTTGAATCTGAACACCTAGGGGTCCCAAATCCAGAACAGGCTTGGGCCAATGCGCTGGCCGGCGGCGTGGAGGGTGCAACGCTGGTGTCGCCTGTGGCGCCGCCACTTGGGGTTCAAGATCAGCTCATGGCTTCTGCGCCAGCTCGCCTGGTGCTGGGCCAAGGCTGGCGAGGTGTCGGGCGGTTGGAGCTCGCGACCGAGGTTTTGCAACAATCCTGCGCGCGGTTGAACCCGGCGGCGGGCCTCGGCCGGCCGCTGGTTCGTATGAAACTCGCGATGAGCGTTGACGGGCGGACGGCCCTTGCCAACGGCATCTCCAAATGGATCACGGGTGAGGCTGCGCGGGCTGACGTGCAGAACTGGCGCGCTCGCAGCGCCGCGCTTGTTACTGGCGTTGGCACCGTACTGGCGGACGACCCTCGCCTGACCGTTCGTACCGGGTCAGCCGAGGTTGACGGGGTTCGGCGTCAACGCATTGTGCTGGACTCGGGTTTCCGTACACCGGCCACCGCCACCTTGCTGCAGGATGCACAAGGCACTGTGGAAATCTGGGGTTTGGAGTCGCCGCCTGCGGGCAGACCCGAGTGTCGGGCAGTATCACCAGATGCAGACGGGCGAGTGTCGCTCGCTGCGGTCGTTAGCGACCTGGGCGACCGTGGCTGTCAGGAAATCCTGTTCGAGTGCGGGGCAGAACTGGCGGGTGCGGTACTTAAGAGTGGTTTGCTGGATGAGCTTGTTGTATACATCGCTCCGAAATTCCTCGGCCATCGCGGTCGAGCGCTGGTGATCCTGCCGGACTATGCCGAAGTGGCGTCTGAGCCGGAGATGGTGCTCGCCGACAGCCGTAAGGTTGGCGAGGACATCAGATTGATATTTAGGAGCCGAGATACAACGTATGGCTAAGGAAATTGAAGGTAATTTTGTTGCAGTCACCGCGCGGTTTGCGATTCTGGTAGCGCGGTTCAACAGCGCCATCGTTGATAATCTGCTTGCCGGCGCGGTTGATACGCTCAAGCGTCATGGAGTCAGCGACGAGAACATCCTGATCGTGCGCGTGCCAGGTGCTTACGAGCTGCCGGTTGTGGCGAAAAAAGTTGCTGCCCGTAACGACATCGACGGCGTGATCGCACTTGGCGCGGTCGTCCGCGGCGCGACTCCACACTTTGATTTCGTTGCCGGCGAATGCGCGAGCGGTCTTTCGTCGGTTGCACTGGAGTCAGGTAAGCCTGTCGGGTTGGGGGTGCTTACCACCGACACGATCGAGCAGGCGGTCGAACGATCCGGGACCAAAGCTGGCAACAAAGGTGCAGACGTCGCCATGACGGCACTCGAGATGGTGTCCGTTCTTCGTCAGCTGGATGAGTAAGCCGCCTACTCCGGCGATGCGCCGCCGTGCGCGGCGGTTTGTGCTGCAGGCGCTCTACCAGTTGGCCATGAACGGTGGCACGGCCGCGCGGGTCATTATGCAGTTCAAAGAGGATTTTGACCTCAAACGTACCGATGTTCGGTACTTTGAGGAGCTGCTCGGCTCGATTGCGCGGCAGCCGGAACCTCTCGATGAGCTGATCGAGCCTGTGTTGGACCGGCCGCTGGCCGAGCTCACACTGATTGAGCATGCGGTGCTGAAGATTGGCACCTATGAGCTGGTGCATAGGATTGACGTGCCCTATCGCGTCGTGATCAATGAGGGCATCGGACTTGCCAAACAGTTTGGTGCAACTGACAGCTTCAAGTACGTAAATTCAGTGCTCGACCGCATTGCGGAAACCCAGCGGGTTACCGAGCGGGGCACCTGACCGACGATGGGCGAGTTTGAGCTGATTGAGCGCTTCTTTGGTGGCACGGGTTGGTATCAGTCTGATTTTGTTACGGTTGGACCGGGTGATGATTGCGCGGTGCTCGATCTGCCGGCATCACGGCTTTGTGTCTCGACCGACACCATGAATGAGGGTGTGCATTTTCCCGTGGATACGCCGGGGGAGGTAGTGGCCCATCGGATTTTTGCAGCAACCGTTTCGGATGTTGCTGCTATGGGCGCACGCCCGGTGGGCCTGACGTTGGCGTTGACGATGCCGACTGCTGATGAAGCGTTTCTGCAGGGTTACTCGGACGCGCTTAAATCGCTTACCCATCAGTATGAGACGCCCCTGGTAGGCGGTAACGTGGCTAGTGGGCCACTCTCTGTAACTGGGCATATCATGGGCGTCGCGTCCGCCGTTGGGCCATTGCTTCGTTCGGGTGCCCGGATTGGTGATGACATTTANGTNACGGGAAGCCCCGGTGCGGCTGCGCACGGACTGGAGCTGGCCCTCGCCCGGCTGGACGTCAACGATCCGGCGCAGGGGCCGTATCTGTTCCCTGCGCCACGGGTTGGTGCTGGNCTTGCCGTTGCGAGTCTCGCCACCGCCGCGATCGACATTACCGATGGTCTGCTTGCTGATCTCGGACACATCGCGAAAGCGAGCGATGTAGGCGCTCGGGTAGAGGCGTCGTTGCTACCAGAAGTGTCCGGCGTCACGCTCGAACAGAGTCTGAGTGGGGGTGATGACTATGAACTGTGTATCACTGTGCCGCGGGACAGCATTCTGGATACCAGCGTCTGGACGAAGATCGGCACGATCACCGACGCACAGGCTGGCGTGCGCTGCGAGGACACACAGGGTCAGCTGGTCGAGGTAGCCAGCTCTGGCTATAGGCACTTCTGAGTCGCGGCCCTCAGGTGTTCGCCCCTCGCAGGCTGACTGTTGGCCGGGCTACTGCTCGCTTCCTCCCGAGTGGCCGCTCTCGCTAAAGAGATAACGGGATTGTTCGAAGTTTGGTAATGGAGGTCAACGGCGAAGCAAAGCTCGTGAAGGTTGGCCGAACCTTTCGACGGTTGGAACTGATTGCCGCTAACAGCCGTGAAGCGGTTGTTGTTGAGGGTAAACGACGGACACTCAACCTGGACGGCGGGAATGGCAGCTGCATTTACCGGTTCAGAGGCTGTCAGCATCCTCGATGAAGATGACTTCCACCAGCGAGTACCATGCCGGTGGTAGGTTCAACGGCCAACCGGTGTCGTTTCTTGCAGGCGCAGGTGCAAACTTTCTCGCCCTTAACGAGTCGCACGCTCGCGACATGCACTCGATTACGTGCTTGGGCAATTCTAGCGGGTGCAGACGACGGAGGGCGTCGTGCGTGGCTGGCGGGCGCAGCTCGCCGAGGTTGCGGCGGTAACAAGCACTGTGCTGAATGTCGAAGTCGTGGTTTTGCAGAGTAAAGCGCCACCTAACATGCTGTTGGCTATGAGTTTTTTACCACGTCAAGATTGGCGAGAAAACGGCGCGATGGTGCTGTCCAGCGATTTCCAGTAAGGTTCTAAGGGCGCTGATCCCTTTAGGTGCCAAGTACGTGTCCGTNATTTACGTAGATTCCTGTGAGCTGCCCACCCCCTGGGGGGTGTTTAAATTGCATGGCTTCGAGGACACCGCAACNGGCAAGGAACACCTTGCGCTGGTCTTTGGCGACGTAGAAGCGCAATCCTCGGTGCTCTGCCGNGTGCACTCTGAATGCCTGACCGGCGACTCGCTGTTTTCGCAGCGTTGTGACTGTGGCGCCCAACTTCAGGGCGCGCTAGAACGCATTGCGAAAGAAGGGGCGGGTGTGGTGCTTTACCTGCGTCAGGAAGGGCGGGGCATAGGTCTGATCAACAAGATCCGCGCCTACCAACTTCAGGATCAAGGCGCTGATACGGTTGAGGCAAACGAGCGGCTTGGGTTCGACGCGGATCTGCGTGACTACAGCATGGTCAAACCCATGTTTGTGCACTTGCATGTGAGTCGCCTCCGGCTTATGACTAACAATCCGGTCAAGGTCAACGCGTTGACGAAGCTGGGCTTCGAGATTGTCGAGCGCCAGCCACATGAGAGGGGTCACAACAGCCACAATGCCCGTTACCTTGCAACCAAGGCGGGTAAGCTGGGCCACCTGATCACTCGCAAAGACTAGGCCCGCGAGGCGTGCATGAACTTCAGCGTTACAGCCCTTGAGCCTTTCGGGGCTACGGTTGCTGGCGCCGACATCGTCGGCCTCGGTGATGCGGATCTGCGCGTACTGCTAGAGGCCCTTTACGAACACCGTTTCCTCGCGGTCAGTACCAGCGGACTCACGCGTCAGGAATACGTGGACTTCGCCCTACGCATTGGCCAGCCGATCGGGCACGAGGTTGAGACGCGCGATCCTGACAAAGTGATCATCCCGATCACCAACGTCGGCGTTGATACCAAGATTGAAGCCAAGGGTGCGGCCCACTGGCATACGGATCAGTCGTTTACCGAACGCCGATCCTCGGTAACCATGCTCTACTCGGAGCAGGCGCCGAACGAAGGTGGTGAAACGCGGTTTGCCGATCTCGCCGCTGCCTATGACGCCCTGGATGAAGTGATGCAGGCCCGGATTGAGAAACTCGTAGTCGAGCACCGTCATGGCGTTTCGATATCGGCAAGGCCCGGGGACCATGTTCCAATCCCGCCCAAGAACTGGGATCAGAGTTATACGGTTCGGCATCGGCTGGTGCGCAGGCATCCAGTAACCGGGCGGAAGACCCTCTATGCCATCACCGGGACACCCCAGGGGATCTTGGGGATGCCGCTCGGAGAGGCGGCTGAACTGCTGGAGGCTCTGTGCCAGCACACGTTTAAAGCCCCGTTTGTGAGCGAGCATAAACACGTNGTCGACAGTTTTGTGATTTGGGACAACCCGACTACTATGCACGCGGCCAAACCCATTGGTGCTGCAACTGGGCCGGAGAACGCTCGGGTGATTCGCCGCATCAGCCTTTTTGGCGCGTGCCCGCTCTTCTCTCACGATCACTCTGCTGGTACCTGAGTAGCGCTCCGAAACCCTGTCCGCGCTGCAGGCGAAGTGTGCTGNGCTCCCTTGGAGTCTGGGTTGTAAATGCTTGGGTCATATAGATGCGTACAACCGTTGGAACACGGACTCAAGTCCATGGGTGAAGCTTCTGGCCCGGAGAACGAGCTGGCGATTTGCCGAGTCAGCCTTTGATGAGAACTCCCATCATTTCTTGCGGATCGTTCTGTCGGTGNCTGACATTTCANCGGNCGCCGTAAAAACCCAACCCAGGTTGATCCCTACATTTTCACGGTTGTTTCGACGCGGGAATAATGGGGTTTGCCCGGCGTTTGCTCGCCAGGCGAAAGTGACCCAGTGCGAGTAGCAAGCGGGTTTGTGGCGTTGGCCGGCTCAACAGGCGCAGCGAAGCGGTGTTGCCGTGTGAGAATGCACCACAGATGCCTGTTGCGCCGTAGTCGAAGACGAGTGCGCCAAAGTTGTCACAGTAGCATTGGAATTCGAGATCTAAGGCCCGGTGGTCACCACTCGCGATGTTTGCCTTCAGCATCAGATGGGTTTTCATTGAATTGATAGCCGACCTGCGCGTGGGCTTAGTGTGTCGAGGGGTCAAGCTGCGCCGCGGTAGGGCCCGCGGAGCCGCGAACCGATCAGGCCTTAAGTGCCCGTTCCAACTCAAAGTCTCGGATGGCCGGCTGTGGCGCTTGCAGCAGGCGTAGCCTAAAGCTGGTGTCGCTGCGGTCGCGGGTCGCAAACACGTTGTCGCCTTCCCTCGGGTGCGGAGCCAGCACCTGAATCCTGCGGCATTTCTCTGCATGCGTGGGATGCGCGCCCGCTAAGCGGTACCGGAGGTAGGATCGATCCCATTGGANACGTTGATCTTTCTGCCCGTCTCGACCAGCTGGTCCGCGTACTACGGTGTGGTAGCGTAATGCAGTCAGAGCTCAGGGTTTCGTTTGCCAGACCAGATCTGCGCCGGTGAGGGCATTGAACGTTGTTGCGTAAATGTTGGCGACCGAGGTGCCGGGGGCTGCCAAGATCCCGTGTCAGCCGCCCAAGCCCCACGTCGAAGTCACGTGTGGGCCGCCAGCCAACAAAGGCCTATAGCGGCTCTATTGTGGTGATGTCGTCTGTGCCCAGCGGAGTCCCTGCGTCGTGCCGCCTGCCGCGGGTATCGGCAATTTCGCCTTCAAGCGTAAGGCGCCGATTGCCCTGCTTGCTGTGAAGGTGAGCNGAGAGCTGCGCAGCTGATCAGAGCATGTGCGCGTCACGTGGAATGTGCNGGCCAGGNTTNTTGCCCGCAAGCGCAGCTTTCCCGAAATCTGCCAGCCNCGGGTGAACGTGCTGGGAATTCCTGNCGGTGCGGCATTGTGGCTACTCAGCAGTAGGTCCACGCGTAATGACTACNGGGCTATCCCTCTATAATCTGCAGTTATGCTTCTCACGAAACGCTNCATGACCTTNCGCCTTGCGCCATTGCTNNCGCNGCTGCTGCCGCCGTTGTTGTTGCNGCTTGTNAGTGCGGCGCCNTACGCTGCTGCGGACGNCACGACCGTCGCGGTAGCCNCAAANTTCAAGNCGGCCATGGAGCGACTGGTCGCTGGCTTCGAGCAGGANTCGGACCATACTGTTGCGGTTGCCTACGGCTCTTCGGGAAAACTCTACGCCCAAATTCGCCAGGGCGCNCCTTTTNACGCGTTTCTCTCCGCGGACACCGCCAAGCCAGATGCGCTGGTGGAGGATCAACGAGTCGTCGCGGGCAGCCGGTTTACGTATGCGGTCGGCCAATTGGTGTTGTGGAGCCGCGANGAGACGCGCATACCTGGTCCAGTTTGGCTCAAGGATGGAGACTACGTGCGGCTCGCACTGGCTAACCCACGGTTTGCACCTTATGGTGCCGCGGCGGAGCAGACCCTGGGTCGGCTGGGTCTGCTTGATTCGCGGTCACGCTGGGTGCGCGGAGAGAANATTGCTCAGACCTACCAGTTTGTTGCCANCGGCAACGCCGAGGCTGGATTTGTGGCGCGCTCACAGTTGGGCGCGCAGTTGCCTTCGTCGGTATGGATTGTGCCACCGGAACTGCACGATCCCATTACCCAGGACCTGGTGCTGCTGAAGCGGGGCGCGGAGAACCGAGCAGCGCGTAACTTTCTGCGCTACATGCGTAGCGAGTCGGCTGCCAGGATCATTCAGGCGAGCGGCTACGGCTTGCCGGGCGACAGCTAATGGGATTCGGGGAAGGCGACATTGCTGCGATTTGGCTGACGATTCGCTTGGCGGCGACGGTGACTGTTGCGTTGCTGGTGCTTGGAACGCCGCTCGCCTGGTGGCTGGCCCGCACCGAATCCTGGTGGCGCGGTCCGATTGGTGCTCTGGTCGCACTCCCGCTGGTGCTGCCGCCGACGGTGTTGGGCTTTTACCTGCTGATTGCGATGGGCCCTGATGGCCCTGTGGGGGCGCTCACGACGGCCCTCGGTCTCGGCACGCTGGCGTTTACATTCTGGGGTCTTGTGGTTGGCTCAGTATTCTATTCCCTGCCCTTTGTGGTGCAGCCAATCCAGAACGCAATTGCTGCCCTCGGCGATCGACCATTGGAGGCCGCTGCAACTCTGCGTGCAGGACCAATTGATCGCTTCTTCACCGTGGTAGTTCCAATGGCGCGGCCCGGGTTTGTAACCGCCGCCATTCTCGGCTTTGCTCACACAGTAGGTGAGTTCGGGGTTGTGTTGATGATTGGTGGCAACATCCCGGGGGCAACCAGGGTGGTCTCGGTGCAGATCTACGATCACGTNGAAGCGCTCGAATATGGGCAGGCCCACTGGCTGGCTAGCATCATGGTGCTGTTCTCCTTTTTGGTTCTGCTTGTGCTTTATACGTTGCAGGATCCACGCACATCCGCGCTGCGGTGGGGTCGTTAGGTGGATAGCGAGACGCGGATCGAGGCNCGGTTTGAGCTGCAGTTCCAATCCGGCTTCCGTCTGCGTGCGGACCTCGATATCCCGGGGCGGGGCGTCACCGCGATTTACGGCGAATCAGGCTCGGGCAAGACAACACTTTTGCGGTGTTTTGCCGGGCTGCAGGCAGGTGTTGTCGGGGAGCTGCTAGTTTGCGGTGAACGCTGGTTGGATGCGGGTGTGAACCTGCCAACCCATCAGCGCCCGCTCGGGTATGTGTTTCAGGAAGCTAGCCTCTTTCCGCACCTCACCGCTGCCGGGAATCTAGCCTATGCTGAACGGCGCGCAAGTGGGGGTGCCCTTGGTGAGAACCTGCGCGAGCGGGTGGTTGGCCTCATGGGCATTGGGGGNTTGCTGGACCGCAAGCCCGATCAGTTGTCCGGCGGTGAGCGTCAGCGGGTTGCGATTGCGCGGGCGTTGCTGATNCAGCCCCGTCTGCTGTTGATGGATGAGCCGTTGGCATCGCTNGATGAGAAGCGCAAACAGGAAATTTTGCCCTATCTCGAACGATTGGCCGAGTTCGACCTGCCGGTGTTGTATGTAAGCCATTCAGTCAGCGAGATCGCGCGATTGGCCGATCATCTTGTGGTCATGGACGCGGGCTCTGCAGTCGCGAGCGGGCCGCTCACGGAGTTGTTTGGCCAAATCGATACACCGTTGCACTTGGGTGAGGAGGCAGGCGCAGTCGTCGATGCTGAGATCATCGAGCGTGATGAGGCCTGGCACTTGGTGCGGGCGCGCTTCGGTGGGGGTGAGCTGTGGTTGCGGGATGGGGGTGACGCGCTAGGTGAACACCTACGCATCCGCATTCTGGCGCGAGACGTGAGCATTGCGCTCGAGTCCCACACGGATACCAGCATTGCGAATCGGCTGAAGGCGAGAGTTGAGCAGGTCACGGACGATGAAGATCTGGCTTTTGCGCTCGTGGGGCTCAAGGTTGGGCAGGCTTCGGTCATTGCCCGGCTGACCAGGCGCTCAGCGCAGCATCTGGATCTGCAGCCGGGCCAAGATGTATGGGCTCAGATTAAATCGGTTGCAGTCGTCAGGTGACCGGCCGGATGGCGCCCGATTCACTTTGAATTCTGGTGGGTATGTTGATGGCGCAATCTTCGAGGCCGCCGCTCCGAACTGTTGTGTCGCGGGCCGGGCAGCTGCGTCGATCCTCTCAATTCGCAGTCCCGTTTCAAAACCGTTATAAATCAGAAGTCAGCCAAGCACCGGGAGTGCACCATGTCGGATAATGCTTCGACCAAGTCTGTGGTCTGTCACAGCTGTGACTGCTTTTGCCCTTTGTCAGCAAAGGTCGACGATGGCCAAGTGGTGAAGGTCACAACCCGTGATCATCCGTTTTTCAAAGACGTTATTTGTATGAAGGGCGCCTACGCGCCAAAGTCATTTGCGCACCCCGATAGGCTCATGCAGCCGCTCAAGCGCGTGGGTGAGCGCGGCGAGGGTAAGTGGGAGACCGTGACCTGGGATGAGGCGATGGATGACATAGCCGAGCGTCTGAAGGTGGTGGTCGACAAGTACGGCCCGGAGGCGCTGGCAGTTGCGGGCAGTAACGCCAACATTGGTTTAGATAACGGTCTGACGCGGCGGTTCATGAACCTCATCGGCACGCCGAATTTCATTAGCGGCGTTGCCTATTGCATGGGTAACACTGCAGCCGTGAGCAGGATGGTGTATGGCTGGTATCCCCGTGGCGATCTGCTNAATTCGAAGTGCATTGTGCTNTTCGGCCACGACCCGCGCCGTCATAGCTGGACCATCGAATACAAGACCATTCGCACGGCTCAGGCCATGGGCGCCAAGCTCATCGTGCTGGACCCACGCCGCAGCGAAAACGCCGATCGTGCCGACGTGTACCTACCCTTGCGGGCCGGAACCGATGCCGCAATGACGTTTGGCTGGTTGAACGTCATCATTGAAGAAGAACTCTACGACAAGGCGTTTGTTGAGAAGTGGACCACNGGCTGGGATGAGTTTGTTGAGCGGGTGCGNGAGTACCCGGTGGAGCGGGTGGCCGAGATTACNGGTGTNGATGCTGACCTCATCCGGGAAGCGGCGCGCATGTACGCAACGGCCGAGGCGGCGGCGATCCCCTGGTCGCCAATCACNGATCAGCAGATTTCAAGCACATCNGCCATTCGNCTGCAGTGCTTCCTGCGCGCCATNACCGGGAACCTCGATATCAAGGGTGGCGAGGTTTTCACCGGCTTCAACCCTGGCATTCGCTCGGACTCCGAGATTGAGATGCACGAAGCGATTCCCGATGCACAGAAGGCGAAGCAACTGGGTGCGGATCAGTTTCCGGTNTTTACCTACCGAGGTATGGCGCCNATGGATGACGCNACCGAAAAGGTCTGGGGCCACCGGTACGCCAACCTTGTAGGGGGCTGCTACATGGCNAATCCNTATTCCACATTCAAAGCGATGACCGACGGCGANCCCTATCCGGTCAAGGCATTTTTTGCACTNGCCAACAACACACTNATGTCGTTTGCTAATACCCGCCGTATCCACGANGCACTGATGAATCAGGATCTGATCGTAGCCTACGAGCACATGCTGACGCCNACCGCGCAGCTTGCGGACTATGTGCTNCCNGGTGATNCNTGGCTTGAGCGGCCGGGAATGATGGCGGGCNTCAGCGANCAGGCCATGGATGCGCCTGGGGAGTGTAGGAGCATCGTTTATTTNTGGACTGAGCTAGCCAAACGCATGGGGCTGNCAGAGCACTTCCCTTGGGAGAGCGCTGAAGCATTGCTCGACTATCGTCTGGAGCCGGCGGAAGCCACCTGGGCGGGTGTCGTTGCGGAAGGCTCGCTCCCCAANGCCGGCAACGCAGAGCGCAAGTACGAGCAGACCGGTTTCGCCACGCCCTCTGGGAAAGTGGAACTGTCCTCTTCTATTCTTGAAGGGTTTGGTTTCGACCCGCTGCCGTATTACCGCGAGGTGAAGGCCGACGCTGAGTTTCCGATGTCGATGTTCATTGGCCTGCCCGACGATGAGTATTACCGTACCGGACACAGACATATCCCGGAATTGCGCCGACGTGCGCAGGACCCGTCCTTTTATGTGAGCGCGGTGGACAGTGAGGCGCTCGGACTTGCCGAGGGCGACTGGGCACGGGTGACAACCTCAACGGGGGACATGGTGGCGCGCGCGTTTGTGCGCAGTGGCATGCCTAAGGGCCTGGTACGGGTGCCCCATGGTTGGTGGAAACCGGAGTCGAAAACCGGTTTAGAAGAGCTCTCTGGTATGTGGTCATTTTCGGACGCACAGATTACCCCCGACGAAGATCCGGAACTCATCGACTGGGAGCAGGGTATTCCGCACATGAAAGGGGTGCCCTGTTCACTTATTAAGCTGACCGCCCAGGAAGTCCAGAGCCTCGAAGCCGTTTACGGGCCAACCGAACCTATGCCTAACGCGGTCGAGAAAAACATCAAGACGCGACCCATTGCATCGCCTGATTTCATGGAAGACGTTGAATTCGGCGAAGAGGTGGAGTTCCAAGCTGTGGAACTGGCGCTGTACGGGCGCAGTCAAGCCTGACGGGCTCGTAATCGTCAACCCACCGGTCTCACGGCCGCGTGGGTTCGCTCCATGCGTCACGCCGAAAGATTGCAAGGGTGGCGCCGCGAACCGAAAGCAACATCAATAAACACACAATAATAAATGGCGCACACCCATGAGTGATGACCCCACCTTCCACAACGGCTGGCCGATGAATACTCCCATGGACATCCGTCTTGGGAAAACCAGCGAAGAAGGCATCCACCATCCCTTACGATGGGGCATCATCAGCGCTTCGGCCATTGCATCGGATTGGATCAAGTCGCTGCAGGACGTTCCGGGGGCAAGTGTATCCGCGGTGGCCGCGCGGGACATGGGTCGTGCGCGGGCATATGCAGACGCGCACGAGATCCCCAAAGCGTACGACTCCTATGAGGACCTTTGTAACGATCCGGACGTCGATATTGTCTACATCGCCTCGAAAACCTGGGATCACTATCGCGATTTGATGACGGCGATCCGGGCAGGCAAACACATTCTCTGCGAAAAGCCGTTTACCGATACCGCAGACCAGGCCAAAGAGGTCTACGACGCCGCCGACAAGGCAGGTGTATTTTGCCAGGAAGGGATGTGGCTGCGGCTTTTCCCTGCAGTCGAGCATGCCCGTGCGGCCATGGAGCGAGGCGACATTGGTGATCTGCAGTTGGTGCAGGCGGACTATCCGGACCGGGTTTATGCGTTGAATCCGGCGGTCACAGGCTTTGGTTCAGACGAGATGCCGCTCATCGCTGCGGCGGGTCGCGCGCCGCGCCCGCAGTCCTATGCGAATGACGTCATGTCTGCGCACGGTGCACCGCCTTCTGCCGCTGTACTACAGTACACCCAACAACAGGGCATCGCGGTCATCACATTCCCGTCCGGGCGCTTCCTTGAAGAAACCCAGTATGTTGGTACCAAAGGCCGGATCACGGTGCATACGCCGTCCCATCATCCGACTGCTGTGACCATAGCAACAGGCCGGCCACCGCGGGACGGAACCCGTAAGGAGGAAGGTAAACCTCCGATGGAACTGGACCCCTCTGCGGGTTGGCATGGTGACTGGAAGGAAACCCACTGGAACCAGGACCGTAATCCAAGCAACGGCCCGTTCAACAACGTAGAGCGTTTTGAATACCCGATGCCAACGCCCGCGCCGATTACTCGGGGGCAGCCGCCAGGGTCACGATGGGATGGAGAGAAGCTTATCCGCTACAAGGGTTGGACTTGGAGCGGTGGCAATCAGCACGGTTTCATGTACCAGGCGCAGGCGGTGCATCGGTGCATGGCGGCGGGTTTGTCGGAGATGCCCCAGTTCACCCGCGCTGAATCGATTCGGGTCTGCGAGATCATTGATGAGATAAATCGTCAGTGTGGTGCACACGGGTTTTAGCACCGCGTGTGGAACGGTCGTGACTGGAGTCTGGGTGTNGCTCTTCTGTGAAGTCCTCATTGAGTGTGTTAGCCGTAGTCCAAACCGCAAATTGGGATGATCAGCTCGGACGGCGTCGCGCCNGTAGGGCTCTATCTGCCTATTGACTCGCCCCAATAGCGCTGCTTNGTGCACCACAGTGGGCTTCGTGGTGAGGGAATGTACAGTCCTCGAACCCGGGTTGGCTGGAGTGATTTTTGCGGGTTGTCCTAACACTGTTGGGGACTGGGAAGCATTCGCGGGTTCTTGACCATCGTCACCGATGCCAATCCAGTGAGCGGCATTACGGTCCTCGGTATTAATGCCTCATAGAGGCTCTAGAGCATGGTCGCTTTTGATGCAGGCACGAGTCCGACAGCTGTAAGCCATGCGTCGANGGCCGCACCGGCTCCGGCATCGTCGCGGAATGACCCCAGATCAACCTGTCAGGTTAGGGTGCCCTCGACAAGGCTAATGAGTGGGGCATCGGAGAAGCGGAAGCTCCAGCTGGTANCGCTAGTGCNCGTTAGAACAACGGTTGCAGATCCGAGTCCCAGCCTAGTTTCGGGTGGCTGTCTTCAGGTACTGCCTTAAGGTTGGTGCTCGCCGGGCGCGATCGTGAAGAGGCCGCTCATCAGGACTTGAGCCGTTGTACGGTGGCTTCGTTCAGATCTATTCCTAGCCCTGGCTTGTCGGTCAGGCACATGGTCCCTTCCTTGGGTATGACATGCTCGCCGTAGAGCGCGGCAACCTCATCCAGGGGGCCGGAAAACTCGGTTGAGAATTCGTGTGGCCGGTTCGCGTTGAGCGTTGTGGCATACACATGCAGAGACGCCATTGAATTGATGCCAGCCTGCGGGCTGTGTGGCATGACAGGCTTGTCGAGGGTTGTGGCGTAATCAAAGATCCGCTTGACCTCCGTGGGTCCTCCCGCGTTCAAGATGTCAGGTTGCAGGATGTCAGGGTTGCCAAGTGCGACAAGATTCTGGAACCACCAGCGATAGGCGTCCTGCTCTCCGGCAGAAACCGCAACGTCCAGCGCATCGGAAATCTCCCGCAGACCTGGCAGATCCCAATTGGGGATAGGCTCTTCAAAGTGGTCAATGCCCAGTTCTTCGAAGCGCCGACCCTGCTGGATGGCAGTGGAAACGGAATAACCGTTGTTGGCGTCAAAGCCGAGGTAGGTTGGGGGCTCAAGGAACTCCCTGACCAGCTTGAACATCTGAAAGTCTTTCTCAGGGTCGATGTCCTGGCGCCAACCGCGCCAGTCCATGCGGATCTTGAACGATTTGTAGCCGGCGTCGAAACCCTCTCGGACCTTCTCGAGCATATCCTCAGGCTGCATCTTCCAACCGGAACCGGTTGACCAGTAGAGAGGGATCTCGGTCCGGGTTGCGCCACCCATGAGTGTATAGACCGGCAGTCCAGCTTCCTTGCCAAGCAGATCCCACAAGGCCACGTCGACGGTGCCGACCACCGCGCCCGGCAGCTTATAGAAGCGCTCACCTTTGCCCAGTGCTAGCGTGTCCCAATGTCGGCCGATGTCGAGCGGGTTCTCGCCCATCAGTGCGGGCTTGATAGACGCCTCCAGGTACGCGCCAAAGACGTTGCGGCCTGCCGCTTCGGCCCAACCTTCGACGCCGGCGTCCGTTTGAATGCGTAGCAGGTTTTTGCCGGTTTTCAGCGGGGTCAACGTGATGTCCGTGATCTTCATGGGAGGTTCCGTAGCGCAGTTGTGATGCGGGAATTGTACTTTTGTGGCGTGGAGTTTGGGTTAACACTAAAGATGATCTTAACCATTCCAATCGAGAATATATTGAACGAATAATTTTCTCTTTGTCATTCTTGTTGGGGCCGCTAAATTGCATCCCACTGAACGCGACGGCCTGAACATAAGACGGCCAGCATTACTTAAAACCACATCATCGAGGGCGTGGCCATGGCAAATCTTCAACTGAACGCACAGCTTCAGGTTCAGCCAGAATCTTCCGAACTGAAGAAGCCAGTGCGCTATCACGACCTTGACGAGTCTTCACTCTCCGAGTGGGAACTTGCACGCATGACTAGCAAGACTTGGTCGATGGAACAGGACTGAGGGCTTAGTAGAGTCCAAAAAGGGACAAGCGTGTCTTGTGGCTGCTCTGGATCTTACTAACCATTGGGCAGCGCTACAGCTGGGGTGAGCAGGTAGCGACAGCTGGATTAACTGCGCAGTGACAGGTCCGAGTTTGGAGTTTCGGCCTGTGGCGTGTTTCTGCGCTTCAGCGGCTTTAGGGATACGGGCTATTTCGGCGAGAAGCATGTTGGTCTTGAAGCGCCTTGCGTACTGCTGCCTGATCATTGCCTTTGCTTGTAGTCGTTAGCGCTTTGAGACCGTTACATTCGCCTGCTGCGCGCCAGTCCGAATAATCCGGTCGATTTATCGCGAAGCCCCACCGCTGACCTAGATTCTTGCTGCGCTGGCCTGGGTCATTCTGCGTGACGTTGCTGACTTGCGCTGGCTTGCCCGAGGGTGATCGCCGTTGACGCGCCCCGGGTGGTGTATTCTCGATCTCCGTAAAACAACAACGGAGAAGTTCCATGGCCCCTATCCCTAAGGGCGGCACGGTTGCCGTCACCGGCGCGGCAGGATTTATTGGTGGTTGGGTGGTCCNGCTGCTGCTNGACAAAGGCTATCGGGTGCGCGCCTGCGTACGTGATGCCAACGACGACAATCGCGTNCAGTTCCTCCGNGACATGCCTGCNTACGCCTCNGGNCGGNTGACACTGCACTCCGCNAATCTTGACGATACTGGCTGTTATGACGACATCTTTGCCGGCTGTAACGGAGTGGCGCANGTNTCACACGTCAGCGACTACAACGATCANGAGTACGTGCGCCGGGTCTGTGGNCANATTATNGACAGCGTGAACAAGGCAGGCACNGTTACGAGGGTNGTGGTGACGTCGAGTATTGCCGCGGTTATNTCCGAGGTCGACTTGCAGGAGNTNGTGAATAGGCCGGTCTGTTACGAAGATCGCTATCCGGACGAGCAGAACCCGAAGCGTACCCCGGAGAAGGGCCAGGGTTATTCGATGGGCAAGGTTATCGCCCAGCGGGTTTTCTCGGACGCAGCCGAAGAGGCTGGTACCTGGGACGCGATCACCTGTTGCCCGGCGGATAACGTAGGGCCAATTCTTTCAGCGCACCAGCAGTACATGGGCCCGTGGCAAAGCAACATCCGACAGATGTTGCGCGGCAAATATTTCCAGAATGGGGCCTATCGCCCATGGATGACGGTGGACGTGCGTGACGACGCCCTGTGCCACATTGGCCTGTTGGAAAGCGTGCATGTAAAGAACGGCGAACGCTACATCGCCTGGTCTACGGACACTCCGAAGGTTGAAGAGATCTGCGAGAGTATTGATCGGCTCCTGCCTGAGATTCGCCACGACACGCCTGAAGTTACTGATGTCTTTCCCGATCACATCAAGGCCCGCGAGCGGAAGTACCGCCGGATATGGGACAGCTGCGAATTGCGCAACGACCGCATCAGGTCCGTTGTGCCTATCGAGTTCCGACCGTTAGATGATTCGCTGCGGGACTGTGTTGAATCCTTGATGTCGGTGGCTAAAATCCAGCCGAAACAGCGGCGGGAAGAGCCAGCCGACGCCCTCTGATGCTGTAAATGCCGGGCGGGTCAGGCCCACCCGGCGGGTAATCCTAATGACCCAGCTACATGCCACTACCTTGTCCTTGGAGGAGAAGCGCACACTCCTCCGCGATGGGATCCTGATCCTTAAGAATGCGATCCCACCGAAGGTCGTGAAGCGGGCGAAGGCGCTGATATCTGAGAATCCGACGAAAATCGTGTGGGGAGACAACCCGACAATCAACGGGCTGTACAACGACTCGATTCTGGGTGAATTGCTCGATGATGTGATGGGGCCGCATACGCGCCCGATCAATGCGCAGGTGGCCGTAGTCATGCCGGGCTATGGTGACGCGGTAAGCCGGGCCAGACTCCGGGATGGCAAGGCGCCGAAAGCCCTGGGCGGGCACGTTGACGGCGGCTGGGCNGGGCTATGCCCGCAGAAGGTCAGCGAGATCGAGGCAACAGGTGTGTCGCTGCACAGTTGGGGAGCTGATGGCGATCCGAGGTCGATGGGGCCGGCNGGCGGTGCCCCGCTATGGCAGGACGAAGCGCGTACGCTTGCGATTGGCAGCTACACCGTTCTCGCCGGCGCGTGTCTGAACGATCAGACGCAGCCTGGCAAAGGTCAGTTTGGCGTACACATCGGTGCCCATGAAGCGGTTGAGGCTTTCTTCCGCATGCAGCGGGATCGCGGTGGCCCGCTNGGTGGGAGTGGGCCCGAATGGCCGAGGCTGCAGCCNGGCCCTAACGACACGGCCATGGCCGGTGTGATGCCGCCNGAGATGGTNAACGCGTATCCTGACCGCAAATNCNAGATGGACGGTTGGCCCTGGCCGGAACTCACGCCGNCCCTTTTGGNCGAGGGTGATGGGTTCATTGCGCTGCACTCGTTGCCGCACACNGCTACCGCGAACCTGAGCGAAGACCCACGCATGAACGTGCTGTTCCGCATCCGCAGGGGCCGACCCGAAAACCCCCATGAAGGTAACCCAGTGATCGGTTGGGGCGTCTCGGATCACCCGGATCGAGCCTTGTCAGGGGCATTTCTTGACTACCCAGATTCATACAATCCTTATCAGGTCTCGATCGACAAACTCTGCGACCACTGGAGTGAGTGGCAGGGTATGACCGAGGTGGTAGCGGAGCGGAACGGGGTTTACTAATCGGGGCTGGCCGTCAGGCACCCGTAGCGCGGATCGAACCACTCCCAATCGCATGCTCCCGTTGAGAACTATGCCCTGGAAGCAGGATACTGCGCCTATGAGACGAGCGTCATGATGAACAGAAACCGGGCCATCACATCTGCCGTTCGACTCTTGGTGCGGCTTGTGGCGGAGAGAGCAATCGGGTCACGTAGGCGGCGCAGGCAGGATGGGTCACCGAACGGGGCTCTATCCGGGTTTCGGGCGGGCTCTGCCTCCCGGACTCGTGCAGAGCCTGCCGCATCAGCCCGTTACCTCTACTCACACTAGCCTCTAACTTTGAT
>PAWP01000048.1 GCA_002714125.1 Gammaproteobacteria bacterium | reverse complement strand
CGAACCGCTGATCCGCGAGCGTACTTGTCTGGTACTCGATGCCTTGCCAGACAACGAGCCCTTTGATTGGGTCGATACAGTTTCCGTTGAGCTAACCACGATGATGTTGGCGACCCTCTTCGACTTCCCGTTTGAAGACCGACGCAAGCTCACCCGATGGTCAGATGTAGTTTTTGCGATTCCCGAACCCGGCGGCATCGTCGAGACACAGGAACAGAAGCGTGATGAGTTCGTGGAGTGCGTTCAGTACTTCGCGCGTCTCTGGGACGAGCGCAGGGTTACGCCGGGCGATGATCTCGTTTCCATGCTTGTACATGGCGAAGCGACAAAACACATGGTGCCTGCTGAGCACCTTGGGAACCTTTTGCTACTCATCGTGGGTGGGAATGACACCACGCGCAACACCATGTCCGGTAGCGTATACGCCATGAACCGATTCCCGCTCCAATACGACAAACTCATTGCGAACCCCACCTTGATTCGCCAGATGGTGCCTGAGGTGATCCGTTGGCAAACGCCGCTTTCGTACATGCGTCGTACTGCGAATCACGACGCTGAGGTTGGTGGTAAGGAAATCAAAGCTGGCGATCAGCTACTAATGTGGTACATCTCCGGCAACCGCGATCCTGATGTTTTCCAGAACCCCGATGAATTCGACATTGAACGTCCAAACGCGCGCAATCACCTGTCCTTCGGGTTTGGAATCCATCGCTGCATGGGAAATCGTCTGGCGGAACTGCAACTCCGGGTGCTCTGGGAGGAAATTCTGCCTAGGTTTGGCAAGATCGAGATGCTTGAAGAGCCCGAGCGGACCTTTTCCTCCTTCGTTCACGGCTATACGCGTCTACTCGTAAAGGTTCAGCGCAGTGCCTGAGTTGCCGTAGCTTGCCNTTGTCGGCGCGCCGAAGGGACAACCTGCACCCTTGATGCNGGGCGGCGCANTGGGGNCTTTTGGCCGCGGCCNCTCNCGGCCATGCGACAGCGACTACACCTGTTAAAAGAATGCAGGTGCTGTCCTGTTTTCAGATTAAGTGAACCGGTCGCAATCGTTGTCTTTGGGTTAGGGCGGATGTCTATCTCATCCTGTCCACACATACGTCGTTGATGTCGCGCGTCAGACTCATTTGCGACAGCATTCAAGAATCCTCGTCGATCGTGCCGTGCAGTCGTTCTGTCGCCGAGAGGTAGTCCTCCATGAAGTCATACACGACCTGCTTCGTGGCAAGTTCCTGATTCATCAGTCCAACGCCCTGGCCGACAAACGACGTTGCCAGCTGTTTTGCCCCGACGTGACCGCCTTCGGCAAGTTTGGTTACTTTCGCGAGAGGTGGGCCGCTAACGAGTCCCATAAGAGGCATGGCGAGCGGCTCTGGGGCGTTCTCATCCTCCCAGGCGTCGGTCCACGGCGAACGCAGCTGACGAGAAAACTTGCCCGTTCGATACTTCGATCGCACCGTCTGACGAGAGCTAGCGTTCAAATACTTTTGCTTGATGACCGGTGAGGTCTCGGCTTCCTTTGTGGTGAGCCACACGGATCCGGTCCAGGCGCCCGCTGCGCCCATCGCCATGCAAGCGGCCATCTGCTTGCCTGTCACGATACCGCCTGCGGCGAGAATGGGCACGTCGTAATTCGCTACCGACTCCGCTACTTCCGGCACAAGTACCAGCGTTGAGACGTCGCCACAATGACCGCCGGCCTCCGTTCCCGCTACGATCAGAATGTCCACACCAGCCTCACATTGTTTGATCGCGTGTTCCCTGGCGCCGACGAGCGCACCTGTAAGTACACCGTTGAGCTTGCCCATCTCGATCATATACTTCGGCGGCACGCCCAGCGCGTTGACGATCATGCTGATCGGGTGGGAAAAGGCGACATCAATGATGTTCGCTGCGCGGCCCTCGGTCAGGAAACCCCCGGCGCCACCCTGCTGGTTCTCATAAATGTCGGCGGTGTCGATCTGGTGCTGGGCCAGAATGCCTGCTGCGTAGTTGCGATGTTCATCCGGGACCATGTCCAGCATTTCCTCTCCAGAGGTATCATCGTCCTTGATAGCCATACTGGTAGGCGCGATTAGATCAACGCCGTAGGGCTTGCCGTCGATGTGTTCATCAATCCAGTTCAGTTCGATCTCAAGCGTCTCTGCGTTGTAGCCCGCAGCGCCCAGAACACCCATTCCGCCAGCCTTCGAAACCTCGACTACCACGTCTCGGCAGTGGGTAAACGCTATTAGCGGAAACTCTATGTTCAGCATGTCGCAAATGGGTGATTTCATGGTGTCTCCAGCGAGGTTGTCGTTGTGCCTATTTGCCGCAGTTTACTTGAGACGCGCCTCATCAAGGGAGCCAACTAACTATCCCGCGGCCATGACTTCAGCGAGTTGCGTCTTTATGATGGACTGCTTCGCAGAACCTGCTCAACAACACGAGAAGACCACCATGGGTTTCGCCCTGTCCGATATTCAACTGACCAGCACTGCGTTCATCGAGGGTGGTGCCATCCCAACCAAACACACGGGCGAGGGACCTGATGTGTCGCCGGAGCTTGCCTGGAACAACGCTCCGGAGGGCACGAAGTCCTTTGCGGTCATCTGCCACGATCCCGACGCTCCGCTTGTCACACCTGCGGGTACTTACGGCTANGTGCATTGGGTGCTTTACAATATTCCAGCCTCAGTAAACAGTCTAGCCGAAGGCGATGGAGGTTACACTTTGGGAGTCAACGACTTTGGCAAGCTAAGCTACGGTGGGCCCATGCCGCCCAATGGCCATGGTGAACATCGCTATTTCTTCTGGGTATTAGCACTGGGCCGAGAAGGAGATCTGCCAGAGGGGCTCAGCATGATGGATCTGCTGAAGGCAGCTGAGTCCGATTTGATCGGGATGAATCGGTTGGTAGGAAGCTACAGTCGTTCTTAAGCTGATCTAAACCGCATCCTACCAACACGCGTCATAACCANTCGGAACCAGCAAGACCAAGGGTGAGCGATAGGGCAAGCCCCTTTCAGTTGATCAACCGAGGAGCCGCGTTGCGTGNGGCGCTGCTTGCTGCCTAGACTGTGAATGCAGGTGGTGTTTTTGAATTAGAGGTGGACGAATTCGTGNCGCTCTCGCTCGGNACTGCATGGTTGCGTAAGTTCAGTGTNGGGGTGAAAACCTTGTCATGCTCGAAGACATCTTTNAGCCNATNAAAGTANANGTTCTAGGTGATCACCTGTACATCNAGCACGGCGTGTCGATGGACGGGTTACTTCTCTCNGGCAATTACTATGTGTGGGCGACGAACACGTTGTAGTGACTCAAGGCNTCAACAGGCGCGGAATTCAGAATNCCAGTGTGCGTAGTAAATGCGGTGGATCTTNAAGTCNCCGTCATCANTNGTGGCGTGTTCAATCCGNNTCGNTTTAAGGACTGAATCNAAGTCGCNAGTGACCACGTANAGNTTTCAANCGNNAGTGTTGTAGGNCTTTGGGTGGTCAAAGGGTTGCTCGGGAGCGCGTCAACCGNTGCGCAGATCATGGTCGGTGCCGCACTNATGTTGATATGTGCTTTGGCACGGGGGCGCATATCTNGAACTCCGGGTGCTCCTGATGGGTCGACAACCTCCGCAGAGTACCAAGAAATAGCACGTCTGGGGGAACGGCGGGTGGTGGCGCAACGATCTCAGCCTGTTGTAGCGGATTTGAGTCGCAGCCAAAGCCCCAGATGGGGACTTCGCAGATGTAGCAGTAACCGGTTGGGGCTCAGGCGGTCTTGGGGAAAGCGCAGACCACGCGCACTTCGATACTGTGCCGGTCGGGAGCGTCTTGACGGGAGGTTGGATCTACAAAAGATGTATGCGGGCAGACGCGTGCAACGCCTTCGCGTGAGTCCTGTTGCTTAAATACCAGCACTTCGTCCGTTTGCATGTTGGGAAAGTAGTAGTGGCGCTGTCCTTCGTTGTGTACCGGCAAAGCCGCAAGTGATGTGTCGCCCTCTGGCGCGAGCCAGTACTCAAGAATGTCATCGGCATTCATCGTGGATGCGTCAACCAACGTGAGTGGATCCTTCTCTGCGGTGTGGGAAATCGGCCGCCAGAGATTGTAGAGTGCGTAGTCCCATTCAGAGGANGGATAGAGGTCCGCCCTGCCATTGTCGGCGAGGATGCGCTGGGCCTGATCCAGCCAATGGTTTGGTGTGAAATCGCAGTGCATGTAGAGCGCATAGGCGTCGAAGAAGTTTGCCGGCCGGCGCGAGCGAACCTGATAGAAAGGGAAGATCACTGCGTCGTGCGCGCCTGTCAGTTCGAGTGCGAGCAGGCGCATTTCCCTGAAATAGTCACGCTNGATGGCCGANTTGTTTTCGAAATCCGTGAAGGCAGTCTCATGTTTGATCAGAATGAAGCCATTGGTGTCTAGGTCGAGTTCGTTGGCCTCGGCTCGCGACCGTGCGTTGTGGATCAGGATTTCGCGTTTGCTGGTATTGGCTTTACGCGTCTCACGGGAGTAGATGCGTGCCAGTTCATCGCGGTTCTTCCATTCGCTGTTCAGATAGGCGATCTCGGCCAGGACGGCTTCGCTCATGAGAGATATTCCTGCGGTTGACGCGTGATGGATGCGCAGTTTAAGGATGAGCGGTGAGCAATCAATCCGTGGCGCTTATTATCGAGTTGGTGCATCGACAAGGAGAAGCTCTGGACGGTGAACGCGGACGCTATGGCCCCTGTGATACTGGCAATGATTATGATTGAGGTGAACTCCAGATCAGTCCGATCACTCGCCCAGTGAAGGTGCGTGGGGACTTGCCATATCCGATAGTAGTCATCGGCAAGGCTGACCGCCAGAAACTGCTGCATACGCCTTCGAGCCCATCGCCGAATTGCTCGGTGGTTGCCGCGCCGCTCGTGATCCAGATGAAGGTGCTAACCGCGGTAAGCAAGAGGAGTAGCAGCCCAGCAGCGCGCAGAAACGTTCCGGAGAATATGCCTTGGACCATGGCGCTGATGCTTTGCTATTCCTCTCGCACTGCGACCGCAAAGCTTGATCGAAAATAGGGCTGACTGAAGTCGACTAGTGTTTCCTGCTCAGCGTTAACGGACAACGCGGCGAGTGCAACGGCCACCTTGTTATCGACAACGGCCTGCTGGAGCCCTTCCAGAGGCAGTTCGCGGTACTCGTAACGCTGGCCGAGTTCTTCGGTAACGTATTCCTAGAGTTCGATCGAGACGTCGTACCAGCGTCCGTCCTAGTCCTGCATGGCAAAGGGGCGCAAGCAGGAAACCGCCCTCGATCGAGCTTATTACAAAGATGTGGAAGACTCTCCGCAGTAAGCTCGAGGCACCTTGAGAGTCTGTTGACACCTCTGACGTTCTCTAAGAGGATCAGGCCCTCTTTTAGCTGGACGTAGGGCTTACAACATGGCCGAATTTCCCGAATCCGTCATCATCACAGATGACACAATGCGTGAAGGCCTGCAGATAGAAGATGCCAACATCACGGTATCCGAAAAGCTGCGTTTACTTGACGCAATGGGTGAAACGGGCGCCAAGGTGATTTCGATAGGCTCGTTTGCGCACCCAAAGTGGACCCCGCAGATGGCCTGCATCGACGAGATCGCCGAGCAGTTTGTGCCTAAGGACGGTGTCGAATACACCGCCGCAGTTTTCAATCAGAAGGGGTTCGAACGCGCGGACGCATACTTCCCCAAGATCAACGTGCGGACGAAACGTTATGGCACTCATGTCGAACTCTGCGACACGTTTGCCCGCCGCAACTACAACCGCACCCAGGCACAGCAGATCGAGGGTATTGAGGGGACCGTAAAGCGTGCTCAGGCTGATGGCATCGAGTCCGGTACGGTTGCGATTGGTAACCCGTTTGGCAGTAACTTCGAAGGCAAGTTCTCTCTTGCGCAACGCATGGAATTGCTGGCGCTTATGTTCGACAAGTGGCATGACGGCGGAATACCGGTTAAGAAGGTGTCATTCCTCGAAGCGATGGGCTGGAATACGCCGATCCAGGTGCGGGAGACCATCCTTACGATTCGTGACAGATGGCCGGAGGTTGAAGACTTCCATATGCACCTGCACAACACCCGCGGCGTGACCATTGCGAGCTACTACGAAGCTTTGACGCTGGGCGTGCGTGAGTTCGATACGTCCATCGGAGGGATGGGGGGCTGCCCATATTGCGGCAATGGTCGTGCTGCGGGCCATGTGCCAACCGAGGACTTTGTCGATCTATGTCACGAGCTGGGTATAGANACAGGCTACAAGCTCGATAAGCTCATTGAGGCNGCGGCGATCGCAGAAGAGGTTGTCGGGCACCCGCTCTGGGGTCACATTTCNAAAGCTGGANCNCGACCGAGTGAGGCAGAGNTATATCCGGCGGACATGCCTTTTGTNGAGACGCTCGACGANGCCGCGCACTTTCGCAAAGGTGGTCAGGTGTATTCCCACCAGATTTCTCCCTGGCAGGAGAAGGATCCGCTTAATCTCTCAAAACAGAAAGCCAGCTGAACCGGGTTGCGCGGATTGCGAAGGAAGGGCAGCTTAGGCTGCCCTTTTTTGTGTTACCGACGCCTGCCAGCAATTGAGCTGAGAAAATTATGAAACGTCTGTTTTCAGAGCCGCTGCTCCAGTTTGGTGTTGTGGGTGTGCTCCTGTTCCTCATCTTTGATTGGGTTGGTGTCGGCACCACGCAGGAGATCGTTGTCACGAATGCCATCCGCACGACGATTGCCGGCGACTGGCAGGCTCAGGTTGGCCAGGTGCCGACGCCTGGGCAGCTCGATAATCTGGTGAATCGCTGGGTTGAAGATGAAATGGTGTTTCGAGAGGCGAGGTTGCGTGGGCTTGACGAGGGGGATGACATCGTCAGGCGGCGGCTCGTTCAGAAGATGCGCTTGCTGGTTGAGGATGAGGGCGTAGGTCCACCTGCCGGAGAAGCGGAGCTTAGAGCTTTCTTTGCGGCAAACCCTGGGCGTTACGGCGAACCTGACAGGGTCACTTTTGAGCACCGGTTTTTCAGCGCGAACACCCGCACGGACCCAGCTGCAGACGTGGTGGCGGCGCTCGCCGGGGATGGACCCGTTGAAGGTGACGCCTTCCTGCTTGACCAGAGTTTTAGCCGGGTGAGTCAGCAGATGGCTGATCGCCACTTTGGTCAGACCTTTGCGAAGGCGTTGTTTTCTTTACCTGTCGAAGAAAGCTGGCAGGGCCCGGTAGAGTCAGCGTACGGGCAGCATGCGGTCCGAGTCAGGGAGCGCATCTCTGCGAAGCTGCCGCCGTATTCTAAGGTGGCGGCTAGAGTGGTGGCCGACTACGACAATGAGCGTCGCGTAACTGCCCAGAACGACTTTGTCGAGTCGCTCAAGTCGAGGTACGCGGTCAAACGTTAACCCGGCTAGTCGGCTGACGCCTCACATGTATCTGGGTCCGCAGGCTATGTTGCGCAGGGTCCAAAAAAGGCTTGAGTCATTGCGCCAAGAACTGCTGCCCGTGCTTTACTAAGGCGCTATGTTGCTTCCTTTACTCGACGTTGGACTTTGAGCCCCGTGTTCCTATCACGCATCTGCGCCGCTCGCGGGCTGCGGTTACCTCAGCCTGCAGGGACTCCTGTACGATCAACGGCCAGTTGGTTAGATATGCATTGCCGAAGGCCGTTGTTGCACTGGTGAGCGCCGGCGTGCCTACAGGTGGGATGGTTCCTTTTTGGGCTCATGAGTTCGCTCCTTGTTTGCACCTAGAATTAAAGTATCAGCCTTGGGTAGAGGCGTGTCCAAGAACTTTGATGCGGGATCGGAAGCCAGTGATATGCCCCATGGGGAAATAGCCAGAACGGAAGTTCTTATGCGATGTTTGGATGCTCCAGCAGGAGTTGCAGTGCGGGTCACTGGTCCCATGCTGGGTGCTTCTGGGGCACTACTCGCTACCGCAACTTTAGGTGCCGCAGGAATAGGACTGCTTGGGTTTTGACTCCGCCGCATCAGACAGGTTAGCCGAAGCTGGTTCCGCGGGCGTCCGCGCGAGCGGAGGATGCGCGTTGGGTCACAGGAGCGTGCTCAACGTATCATCTGGTGGACTGCGCGGCATGGTGCACGTACTCAGGTGTCGATTAACAGCGCCAGCTGTCGGTCCCGCTCGGCCAAAACCCGTTCGGTGATCGTCTTGATCGTGGCCGCGGTAACTCCGTGCGCAGTCAGTATTTCCTCGGTATGTTCGCCAAGCAACGGTGGGCGGCCCTGCGGTCCCGCTGGCGTCGCCGTAAACCGGATCAGATTGCCTACCACTTTGGTTGGCCCGGTCACGGGTAGGTCCATGTCGACGACATACTCGTTTGCAATCGCCTGCGGGTCTTCGCGTACGTCATCGTAATTGCGGATGCGCTCGAAAATGATCTGGGGTTGGGTTGAAAGGAAGGCCTCCCACTCAGCTGAGGTTTTGCGCGCAAATACTGTGCGCATTTTTTCCTGGACCGCCTGGGAATCGGCCTCGGTCACGCCTGTTCCGAGTCTTTTGCCCGGTTTGTCCCAGGTCGGGTCGAGCGCCATTGTAGGGTCGTCAGCAAATACCCAGAAGGCGTCCCAGGCCTCGCTGGTGAGTGCGACTGCAAAGAGAAAGTGAGCGCCGTCGCTGGTGCCGTAAATGCCGTAAGGGCCCCAGATGTTGGGGTGATGGGGGCCGCTGCGCTTCAAATGCGAGCCTGTCATCCATTCATGAGTCATTTCCCACTGCTGTAACCACATCTGTGCACCCAGCGCGGACGTCTGTACATGCTGGCCCTTTCCGGTCTGATCACGGGCCACTAGAGCGGTCACGATACCCAGAGCAAATTGCATCGCGCCGGTGTTGTCAGCTACGGTGCCGCCGGGCGCCATAGGCCCGCCTTTTTCGGTGCCGGTGATGGCGGCGAGACCGCCGCGTGCGATAGCGGCCCCGTCCAGCATGGCCTTGTCGGCATCGGGCCCAAGCGGGCCGAAACCGTTCACCGTTGCGTACACTAGCTTGTCGTTCAGGGCCGCGACGGTTGCGTAGTCGAGCCCCATTCGTTCGAGCGCATCGCGCCGATAGTTGGAAAGAAAGACGTCCGCTGTCTTCAGCAATTCGTAAATTGCCGCACGACCTTCTTCTGTGTGTGCGTCAACTGACACCGAGCGTTTGCCGCGGTTGGCACATACAAACTGACTGCTCATGGCGTCCGGCGGCAGGCTNTTGTGGACTCCGCGNTGGTATCGNCTTGGGTCACCAATGGGGGGTTCCACTTTNATGACGNTTGCGCCCATNTCCGCNAGGAAAAGCCCNGCCGCAGGCCNCTGAATGGCGATGGTCATCTCGACTGCGGTGATATGNCTGAGTGGTCCGTGCATCTTGCGNGCCTCTTATTTCTACGGTTTGTTGGCCGGTTTGATCGGGCTCCAATCCGGCCATCTGGAACGGGGTTGCAAATGCTCGGCCTAGTTGGCCTAGAATAGCGGTTTCGCGTGATGGAAACAGAGATACATAAATGTCCGATAATTCAGCAATAGAACTGAAAACGGGGGCCCGTTTGGCCAGCATCGTATGTGACGGTGAAGTCATGGTAGTGGCCGCGCCAGACGGGGCGGTCGCGATGACCTGTGGCGGTGCGCCGATGGTAGCGTCCGGTACNGATGCGCCGCGCGCTGACATCGACCCTGATCAGGCTGTTGGGATCCAGATTGGCAAGCGTTACGTCAATGAAGAAGGCACNCTGGAGGTGCTCTGCGTGAAGGCTGGCGAAGGTCAGCTCGGCGCTAATGGCGAACTGATGCTGCAGAAAGACACNAAGAAGCTTCCGAAAACCGACTGACCCGCCGAGGTAATCCAACGTGAACATCATGATGCTGCTGGAGATGACTAGCGGCACCTTTCCNGACCGCGTGGCGTTTGTTGACGGCNGCAGCGGNGCGCGCCTGACTTATTCCGAACTGTTCGAGGCGGCTGGCCGNCGAGCGGCAGCGATTCAGNCNTCCGGCAGCAGCCGCGTTGGCATGCTCGANGTGAGTTCGCTAGCAACGCCGCTNTCACTCTTCAGCAGTGGGTGGGCAGGCATACCGTATGCGCCGATCAACTATCGCCTGACAAACGATGAGATCAAGGCACTTTTAGCGCGCATAACGCCTGCCTACCTCGTCACTGACGATGCTCGCGTAGGCGAGCTAGGGGCACTCGACGATGTGTCCGCCATGACCAAGGATCAGTTCCTCGACAATGGCGCCTTTGGCGAAGAGGTTGCGGATGCCTGGAACATGGACCCGGAAGAAGTAGCGGTCCTGCTGTTCACGAGTGGTACAACAGGTGCACCCAAGGCTGCGGTCCTTCGCCACAAGCATCTGGTGTCGTACATCCTGACTTCGGTCGAGTTTGCCTCGGCGGACGAAGACGACGCGGCNCTGGTNTGTGTGCCGCCNTACCACATCGCAGGCATCGCTGCGGTGCTCTCTTCGGTCTATTCGGGGCGTAGGGTTGTACAACTGCCGAACTTCACCGCGGAGGCGTGGATTGATCTNGCGCGAACCGAGAANATCACAACTGCCTTTGTTGTACCCACGATGCTTGCACGTGTGGTNGAGGCACTTGAAGGTGAATCCGATGCCGGCATGCCGCATCTGGCGAGCGTTTCNTACGGTGGCGGCAAGATGCCGCTGTCGGTNATTGAACGAGCGATGCAGTTGTTCCCGAACACGGATTTCACCAACGCTTANGGCCTGACCGAGACCAGTTCGACCATCACCGTGCTTGGGCCGGACGAGCATCGTGCAGCCGCGGANAGTGACGATGAAGTCATTCGCCGGCGCCTTGTNTCTGTCGGCCAGGCGCTGCCTGGCGTTGAGATCGAGATCCGGGACGACGACGGNAAGGTCATGGGCGCAGGAGAGCGCGGTGAGATCTATGTTCGTGGTGAACAGGTCTCGGGAGAGTACGAAGGTCGTGGCAAGGTGACCGACAACGAAGGCTGGTTCCCGACCAGGGANGCTGGCTCNATGGACCCCGANGGTTACCTTTTCCTTGAAGGTCGCGCNGATGATGTGATTGTGCGCGGTGGCGAAAACATGTCGCCGGGAGAAATCGAGGACGTGCTGCTCGAGCATGATGCAGTGGGTGATGCGGCGGTTGTNGGTATCCCCGATGAGCAGTGGGGCGAAGGTGTGGCTGCGGCCATCCGGCTTAAGGATGANAAGTCNGCTGAGGTGGCTGANCTNCAGAACTGGGTGAAGAACAACATGCGTTCTTCACGTGTGCCGCAGGTCATCGAGTTTTGGGACGAGTTGCCTTACAACGAGACNGGCAAACTGCTGCGTCGTGTNGTGAAGGCGAAGCTGTCCGGTGACGAATAGGTCTANGATNCAANTTTAAGAGGGCNCCGCCCGTTTTTNTAGCAGNACGAGAGCCCTGATGCTGCAGCCGAGGGNGTCATTCGATGGCGTCGATCAAACCCCANCCGAGTGCTGTTGCNGCGTCGACNCGCTGATTTGATAGGGCAAACCAGGCNGTGCGCCGGCGGCCNATTCTNCGANTGATGCTTGCCGTACCACCTGCACCTGGGATCAGNCCCATGGCAACTTCGGGCAGTTGAAAAAAGCTGTCGGGGTGGGCACTGACGTTGACTGCAAACGAGGGTAGTTCTATNCCCGCGCCAATACACGCACCGTGCAAATGGGCGTGCACTCTAGGGCTCAGCTCGGCTAGCATTGCGCCAGCGCCACGACTTANGCGGCTTACATGGGCGAGGNCCGCATCGCGCGCGTTGCCGAACTCATCCAAGTCTCCACCAGCACTGAAGGCCGCTCCGTTGCCGCGCAGGTTGACTAGCGTAATGTTGGAGTCGGTCAGAGGTACATGCAACGCGGCGCAGAGCTCGTCCCGCAAGGAGGCCGAATAGGCGTTGCGTTTGTGGGGNCGGTTCAGAGTGACGGTCAGTGTGTCCCCATCGCGGGTGGAAAGGACGGCTGGCCCTGGGTCGGCCGCCGACGGTTTCGGATTGCGGCCTGCTAGCCAACGTTCGAATTCAGCGCCGTGTTGGAGGGATGAGTAGGCCAGCGACTCTGCGAAGAGCCCATCATGCACCGAAGCGGTTTCATTGTGCCGCAGTAACTGCACTAAGACTGTGGCGGCNATGGGATTTGCCGCTATCGCTTTGAGCGCGTNCTCNACGTCGCCTTCGNTNACCACAAAATCGACGACCGCCGGTGCGGCGGCATCGGGGTTGCCGATCCCGACCACGGGCATGGTTGGTTGCANAANTGGTGCAACGGGGCTTTCNAGGTCATCTTCCGAAATGGCAACCAGCAGGCACTGCCCCTCGCCGTCTGCGGTGGTGTAGCCTTCGGCAATGAGTCGCGACGACAACAGCCGGACCAGTTCNGGCATNGTGAGCACGCNGTACATACANNCACTTTATCACCTCGGGCCCGGGNGCCCGACGCGGACCANGTTCGCATTGTGGAACGCGTGAAGTTCNCTGCAGAACGTGTTCNCGAAGCAGATTGGGGCTAATAGTGCTGATCAGAAACGTTGAGATTCCCGGTTTCGCGGGTGGCCCACCGGGGCTCACCAATGTCCGCCTGGGAGCTCGGATCGAGGCCGTAGGTGACTTGGAGTTACAACCGGGGGAACGTGTAGTCGAGGGCGATGGTGGTGCGCTTCTGCCGGGATTGCACGATCACCATATCCACATGTTCTCGCTCGCCGCGGCGCGTGCTTCGGTCGACTGCGGGCCGGATCGAGTACTCGAACAGGTTGTCGCTGATCTGCGTGCGGTCGATGGAGAATGGGTTCGTGGCATCAACTATCATGAATCCCTGGCCGGGGACCTGACCGCTGCTGACATTGACACGTGGGTGCCTGACCGGCCGGTCCGGATTCAACACCGCTCGGGGATCGTCTGGTACCTCAACAGTGCTGCGCTGGCGGAGGTGGGCGCCCGGGCGGCGGATCTGCCAGGTATCGAGCGTGGGGCAGACGGTGCGCCGAACGGACGTTTTTTTCGCATGGATCACTGGTTGGGACATCGAGTCGCTTCGAAGGCGCAGCCGGATCTTTCGACCGTAAGTGCTGAGCTCGCGCGATATGGCGTCACT
>PAWP01000047.1 GCA_002714125.1 Gammaproteobacteria bacterium | reverse complement strand
TGCCTCCTACGGTCTTGTAGTTAAGTCAATGCGTAAGGTTGAACGCGAAGCGCTGCTGGTCCGGCATGGCCGTGAGGCGGTGTTTCGATATCAGCATGACGGCCACTAGTTTGCCCGGATACCGAGGCGCGGTGTGTATGGCTGGGGCTGGATCACGCGGCAGTTACAACCTGACGTCGCAGGCGCAGAGTCTCGTTTGTAGCAGGGAATGAATTTTCATAATGCAACGCCAAACTGGAGCCTTGGTGCATTGGTTAGCCGCGGCTGGTTCCTGAGGTCGTGCGATGCAGCAATGCGCGCATCGAGGTAGGAGCCATATGCAGCGGTTACGTTGCAGCATCCTGACCCTTCCCAGAGTCCGGCCTGGGCCCGAATAGTTCGACGGCTGCAAAATTCGTAGCTGAAGAAACAATGCTGCCTGGGTCAACAGGAGCGGCTCCCAGTCTTAGTGTTCAATGCGTGTAAGAAAGCCCGCCAGCAACGGTTTCTGCACGGTCGCTCAACTTGGTGGAATAGCCACCGCGTGCGCACAGGAACGTGATGAAGTTTGAGGTTCTATCGTCGCTGCTGCCGGCGCGTGCAACGTTGTTTTCGTGAGAAATGCTCGCCCTCAGTACGCCGTAGAAGCCAGAGCCTTAGGGAGCCGCCTAGGCGGGTTCGCCACGAGACGACTGCAGACTGCAACAATGAGGGTGACGCAGGCTGTGGCAATGCCGACAGATTTGATGAAGACTGGAGTCAAATCACACGTAATCTGAACAGTTCATCCGATGTCGACGAGGGGTACAGACAGTTTCAACTCACTCGCTTCGCGCGAACCGGTGATAGGGACGCCGATATTGTCAACTCGCTGCGGGACCATGCGTTTCTTCGCCGCCTCGCGAACGCTACCGTTGACCATTACTGGATCACCGCGACTGCAGATAGGATCGCCTCGGCGAGTCGCTACCGAGATGGCGGCGCCCATCGTAAGGAAATGATACCGATCTGGAATGCACCCTTGCTGTTTGTTGCACTGGTACTGTACGCGCTTGCTGAATGGCTGGTTCGGACATGGGGAGGGCGGATCTGATGCGGATGGTCCAGCGCGCAGCAATCAGCCAGCTCCGGGCGGTGCTGCTCCTCATTCTGCCGGCAGTCGCGGTCGCGGAAACGCACGCGGTTGTCGTGGCTGGTCTTGGAGGGGAACCACGATACGAGCAGGAGTTTCGTGATGCCGCGCAACAGGTTGCCCGCCAGCTGGATGAGTTCGTGCCGCATGTCGTGCAGCTTGTGGGTGAGAGGGCCAACCGGAATCAGATCGAGACTATCCTTAGCACCTTTGCGAGTGAGGCCCAGCGCGCTGACGCAATGCTGTTTGTGTTCGTCGGCCACGGTACCTTTGACGGGCGCGNNTTCCGATTCGTCGTGCCTGGCAAGGATTTTACGGCGAATGATCTAAAGAACTGGCTGGCCGCCTTGCCCCAACAGCACAAGGTTGTTCTNGCTACCGGCAGNGCCAGTGGCGCATTGCATGCCGTGTTCGAAGGCAGTGGTATTGCNCTCTACACCGCAACTCGCAGNGCCAGTAAAAAAAATGCAATGGTGTTTCCTCTGCATTTCACCCGCGCGNTTAGTGAGGAACGGGCGGACATTGACAAAGACGAACNGGTGTCCATTCANGAGGCCTTCCTGTTCGCNAGTGCAGGAGTTGCNCAACACTTTGAGANCGCGCAACAGCTGNCANGTGANCACGCGCGACACTCAGGGTCAAAATCGCATCTAGTATTGGGCAAGGTTCGACCGCTCGGCGCGGCTTGGATTAGCGAGGCTTCCGGTCAGCATATCCGAGCACCAAAGGACCGAGACGANCCNGCGCTTCAGAAGCGCCTTGANNTTGAGGGACAGATCAATGCGCTGCGCGGACGGCGTTCGGGAATGGAGCCGGGAGAGTACTTCTCGTTGCTGCAGGAACTGCTNCTGGAGCTGGCCATGGTTGAGCAGCAAATTCNGGAAGGCAAGATTGGTTTCGATGATATTTTCGCTGAGCAGCCAGAAGAATCGCAATGAGGCTGCCCATTGCTGGAAGTCTGGTCTGCACCTTCGGCTGCCGGAGNGCNNNCTGCAGGCNAACCTTGATCCCTACATACTTAGAGCAACGCANANACTTGCCTGNGTGACCTGCTGAGNACCATCACGGAACCGCACATTCGTNCAGAANCTCATCTGGCGNTTGGCGAGCGGTTTTAAGATGGGTAGTGACACCAGGCGTGAAATACGGTTGATGACCTGTCTTCNCGACANGAGGCTTGTGTGGNGCANAANAGGACGAGGCTTCATTGCCAAACCCGTCAAGTTGGGGGAGAGGGTTGCCAAACCAGCGCCCAGCCGCCAGTTCCGCCAGGTTCAATCGTCGTAGGAGTCGAATACTAGAGGCTGATCGAGCGAGATGGTTTCGCGCCGCTTTCAGGACGTGATGTCCCTGCCCTAGCTACCTTCCAGCCGTTGTTCGTTTCGGCGCCTCACCACCTGTCTGCGGTCGAAATCCACCCTGATGACACTTTGGCGACGTTCTATCCGCCGTCTCAACTTGTGGTTAAGCAACGGTTACGGCAAGCCCCGTCAGGTTGAAGCTTGTCTGTTCTGCGAAGGAAGGCGTCATCGCACCACTCCAATGAAACTGTGACGTGTTTCACAGGTACACGCTGAACGCTAGGCGCTGGACCTTGGGGAGCTGTGAACCCAAACTTGCCTGAGGTTGTTGCTCGGGATGAGAGTCCGACATCAGTGCTGATCTCAAACGGATGTGATCTAGGATGAGCACATACTGCTGAGGCGCGCCGCAGAGAGCACACAGTTCATATGAAACACTATCAGCGTGATTACCGACGTTGCTGTTTTCTTTATTGAGTTCACGGGGGGAGACTAGCGCGATAGTGGTATGTTCGGTGGGCGTCGTACGCCCCCGGCGTCGTACGATGAACATACGACGCGCCAGTCAATCGCTGAAAACCATAGGAGCAAAAAGCATGCAGATCACCGACATTAAAGTGACCCTTATACGCTGGACTGTCGACCCCTGGCGTACAGCCACGATGAAATTTGGCGGTGAAACGCAACTGGGGATTCTCCATGTCGAAACCGACGAGGGCATCACCGGCTATGGGTTTATGAACGGGGGCGACATTCGCGCTCTGCAGGCGGTGCGGCTCAAGGGTCAGCTGATAGGACGNAATCCTCTCGATATAGGTGCCATCTGGCAGTCGCTTTGGCCTTTACATCGCGGCGTGCATCTATCTGTTATCGGAGCCATTGATGTGGCGCTNTGGGACATTGCGGGCAAGGNGGCCGGGATGCCCATTCATCAGCTGTTGGGAACTTGCAAGCACGAGGTGCCCGCATACGCCAGTGCTGACTGGTTCGAAACGGCGGAGGAGTTTGCTGAAGAAGCGTTGCGTTTCCAGAGCGAGGGCTGGACCGCCTACAAGATTCACCCNCACGCCGAACCAAAAAGCGATATGAACATCTGCAAGGTCGTTCGCGAGGCAGTGGGAGATGACATGGTGCTGATGCTCGACTCGATGTGGTCATATTGCTATGAAGATGCGCTCCGCGTTGGCAGGGCGATTGAGGATCTCAACTTCTTCTGGTACGAGGATCCGCTGCAGGAAGAGGACATCTACAACTACACCAAACTCAAGCAGAAACTCGATATCCCAATGATTAACACCGAGTTTGCCCCGGGTGGGTTTTACGGTATGGCACAGTGGGTCACCAGCCAGGCCACGGACATGCTGCGAGGTGATGTTGCGGTGTGTGGCGGGATCACGCCGCTGGTGCGGATCGCGCACATGGCCGAGGGGTTCCATATGAAGTGCGAGATACACCATGGTGGTAACTCGATCAACAACTTCGCCAACTTGCATGTCACGATGGGTATCCCNAATTGTGATTACTATGAGGTGTTTCCATGCAGTGGNGCCTTCAAATATGGNCTTGTCGAAGACATTGAGGTCGACGACTGTGGGATGGTGCATGCCCCGATGAGTCCGGGTCTCGGCTGCGAGATAGACTGGGATCTNGTAGAACATCAGAAGATTGAGGTTGTATCGTGAGTTTGTCGCGGTTCGCACGCTGGTCGAGGACATGACTGTCCCCCTTCATACTGCCAGCCTCGATGAGCATGTTTGAGGGGAGGCCCTGTTCGTCTGCTAGTCCTGGCGCGGCGTGGAGGTGCAGGTGACAATATTCTGGCAGGTACGTACCGAATATGTGCAGACAGGTGTGTCGGTTTCTGGATTCACNAGNGCCGTTTGCCTCTGGGCTTTGCTGGTCTGCAGTGGCTGCCAGCAACTGCTGGAGGCGCCCGCGCCGAATGTTCGATTTGCGCCGTTGGATCTCAGCGTATCCGTGGGTGTTTCGGTGATCGATCTAACCGGCGAAGTGCCCTCTGTAGCCAACCCAGGACACGTCGACTTTGTGCGTTGGGCCATGGCGGATTGGGTGCGCGCCCTGCATGGACGTCTGCAGTTTCACATGACTGCAGACGAGCGTGAGGCACTGATCAGGGTCAGGGTTGTGCCCTCACGACTCAATCATTACGGTGAAATGTTTCCGTTCGAAACCGGTCACCAGCGGGGCGCTAACCTCTACGTTCGCGGCGATGCTGAGGCACTTGGTCGGGTAATCGGTCGCCGTGCTGCCCGCGATGGACTGTTTCTCGATACGGTTGTGTACACGACGATCCTGCATGAACTTGGCCACGCGCTGGGGCTTGGCCACTCAACGAACTCGAGCGACATCATGTACGCCATGTTCATGGGTGGCGACGTTGAGGCTTACCTCCTGCAGTTCCGTAACAAGATCAGGCAACGGGATGACCTTGCGCGTGTCTCATTGCTCTCCCTGGCTGATCGGGCGAACTTGCGCGCCCTGTATGCCCGCTGAGGCGGGCACAGGTGTGCCTGTGTCAAGTTGGAGCAGGCTGCGCGCGGACTGCAGCACAACAGGCCATGCGCTGGAGTTCGGGTTGATTAGGGCAAAGTGCTCGGCTTCGGGTAGCTCAAGCAATTGCACTGCATCGCCACGGCGCNTGGCAAGCTGGAAGTATCGACGGCCTACCCACGCCCATGCCCTGTCCTNGTTNCCAATCAGNAGNAGCTGCGGCGCGGNAGGGGCGATGCGGGCGAGGTCGACCTGATCGTAGCGGCCCCGGTAGCGCCGGGGCGAGCCGCCCATCAACTTGTCTACGACNTGGTCGCAGACTGCACGCTTGTGCAATNCNCCGAGCATAGGCGCAGGCGCTAGGGCNAGGACCCCGCGGACGGGGAGAGGGTCCGGTTTATAGAGCGNGCTGTCNGGCGATAGGTTGGGGCGAGCCGCCGCCCACAAGGCGAGCTGTCCACCGGCGGAATGCCCGGCAACGATTACCCTATCAAGATCGAGAGGGTATCGATCAGCGATGACCCGTAGGTGGTCGATGCCATGCGCAACATCGAGGAAGGTCTCGGGCCAACCGCCGCCATTGCCGATGCTGCGATATTCGAGAGACCAGGTTGTAATGCCCGAGGCCGTGAATGCGGACATGATTGCGTCGGTCTGATTGAGGTTGTATTGCGACAACCAGCACCCACCATGCAGAAAGATCAGGACTGGGCTTTGTGCGGACGCCGTGCGCAGTTCCCCGAACTGATGCAACGACTCGCCATAGCTGATTCGTACAAAGGAGGCTTCAATNGGGACCGTNAGTCCNCTCAATATCACTGCAGCGAGCAACTTGCAGATCAAATCTTGTTTCATCGTATGTGGNTGGGCGCCATGAAGCCAACTATACGGGAGCTGGCAGAGACGTTCGCCAGGTGGCCGTAGCTTTTCATAACGGCGGNCTTTGGCCGCNCATCCTCGCGCGCTGNGTGATGNTCTGACGCGGTGCCATGATGCTTACCTGACTGAACCAGCGTCCCCACCGCGCTGGCCATGTAACTGCCAGTGGACCGTACGAAATGCAAGCCGGGCCCGACTTGTGTCATGCCATGAACCAGTTAGGATTCGGGTGGATCTAACGCCAGCGATTGACGCTTGGAGCGAATCGCTACTAGCGTTTATTACGCATCCTTGAAACTCACCGCCTCAAACTCGCCGGCATCGAGGGCCTCGACGAGCTCACCCATCGTATTAATGGAGTTCGAAAAGCGAGTGCTGCAACGGCCAATATGGCTGACGATATGGGCGTCACTGCCGCCGATTCCGAGATAGCCTAGCTCTTCTGCATTATCGAGTGCGACCTGATCTTCGTCGTCCCGGCTNCCGCCGTTGTAGACCTCGACGATTCGAACACCTTCGGGCATGCCNTATTCTTCTGTGTGAGCGAACATGCCTACTCGCGGGCGACCAGGGTGGCAGGGCGCAGCTATAGCGCCGTGTTTCTCTGCCGCGGCCAGGACCTCCGAGAGCGGATTATCGATGCGNGCAAAGTCGAATTCACGCATCAGAGCCTCAGTGACGCCGTACACGAGGACGTGACCATATTCGGTTTCGACCTCGCTGCCCTCGAGAATGACGAGGTCGTACTTGCTGGCGAGAGCTGAGTAGTCCGTAGGCTCGAACTGGCGATGTTCGGTCAGCACAAAACCGTCAATGGGTATGTCGCGTGAGCGAATCCACTGACAGTAGTTTTCAACCTTGGCGCGTCCATCGTCGGATTTAATCGAGTGGTTGTGTAGGTCAATGATCACTTTCGAGTCCAGGTTGGGGCATCTGCCCTCACGGCATAGGACCAGAGCAGTGTCTGTCCCGGCATGAGATGGGCATTGAGCAAGCAGATATGGTGTTAGCTCTATGAGTTACGTTATAACATATTTTTCCGGCCAACCACCGTTTTCCCCTGGCTATAGCCCCGGACGATCCGGCTCTTCATGGTATGCAGCGGTATACTGTGAGTGATCTGATTGACAGATCCGTCCAATTGCGGTCGGATACTGAAGGACAACGTTAGCTCTTTCTACAGGCCTGAGGTGCCGCCATGAGCGACTGACAACCGACGTCAGGTCTGACATACCCGGAGCCAACTAAACCCACCAACGGTCCCATACTCTAAATCGGAAACAGGCAAGCAGCCTTTCGTCAGGGCTGCCACTGAAGAGGAATTCAAACAATGCTGCAAATTACCCTCCCCGACGGTTCTTCCCGCCGCTTTGAGCAACCCGTGAGTGTGCACGCAGTGGCTGCCGACATCGGGGCAGGGCTCGCCAAGGCGGCCCTTGCTGGCAAAGTGAATGGCGTGTTGGTCGATACCTCGTTTCTGATTCATGAGGATTCTGAACTTGCGATCATCACGGCCAAGAGTGATGAAGCACTGGAACTAATCCGGCACGATGCGGCGCACGTGATGGCTCAGGCAGTGCAGGAGTTGTTTCCAGGGACGCAGGTGACAATCGGGCCGGCGATAGAAGACGGCTTCTTCTATGACTTCGCGCGGGAGGAGGCATTCTCGCCGCAGGATCTCCAGAAAATCGAGGAACGGATGCGCGAGATCGTCGGACGGGATTTACCGATAGCGCGCGAAGTGTGGGAGCGCGAACAGGCTAAAGACACCTTTCGCAGCATGGGTGAGGAATACAAGGTCGAGATTATCGAAGACATCATCGCGGAAGGCGAGGAAGTTTCGGTGTACCGGCAGGGTGATTGGTTCGATGTTTGCAGAGGGCCCCATTTGCCGAGCACAGGCAAGCTGCCAAAGGCTTTCAAACTGATGAAACTGGCCGGAGCCTACTGGCGGGGCAACTCGGATAACCAGATGTTGCAGCGCATCTACGGTACGGCCTGGCGCGATAAGAAAGAGCTCAAGGCGCATCTTACTCAGTTGGAGGAAGCGGAGAAGCGCGATCACCGCAAACTTGGGCGCAAGCTTGATCTCTACCATTTCAGCGATGAGGCGCCTGGGTCAGTATTCTGGCATCCAAAAGGCTGGACGTTGTTTCTGCAGTTGCTGGAATACATGCGTATGCGCCAGGACGAAGCCGGATACGTTGAGGTCAATACGCCTGACGTCATGGATCGCAGCCTGTGGGAGACCTCTGGACACTGGCATAACTATCGTGAACACATGTTCTCGACGCAAACGGAGGACGACCGCGTCTTTGCCTTGAAGCCTATGAACTGTCCCGGCTCGGTGTCCATGTTTGCGCAGGGGCTCAAGAGCTACCGTGACCTACCATTACGAATGGCCGAGTTTGGCAAGGTTCATCGCTATGAGCCATCGGGCGCTTTGCATGGCCTGTTGCGCGTCCGCCATTTCACGCAAGACGACGCTCACATCTACTGCACTGAGCAGCAAATGGAGCAGGAGTGCATCGACGTAGTAGCGCTGGTGCTGGACATCTACAAGGACTTTGGCTTTGAGGATGTTGTCATCAAACTGTCGACCCGACCGGAGAAGCGCATAGGTAGCGACGAGGTCTGGGACAGGCTCGAAGGTGCATTGAGCCATGCATTGGAGGTGATGGGGCTCGACTATGTCCTGTATCCGGGTGAGGGTGCTTTCTACGGTCCCAAACTCGAGTTTGTACTGCGTGACGCGATTGGCCGTGACTGGCAGTGTGGCACTTTGCAGGTCGACATGAATTTGCCTGAACGCTTCGACATCTCATACGTTGATGAAAGCGGGGATCGGAGTAAGCGCCCGGTGATGCTGCACCGCGCGCTCTTTGGCTCGCTCGAGAGGTTTACAGGTATTCTCATCGAGCACCATGAAGGCAGGTTCCCGGTTTGGTTAGCTCCCGTGCAGGCCGTGTTGCTCAACATCACGGACAAGCAGGCTGACTACATTGCTGACGTTGAGCGGCGTATGAAGCGTGGCGGTGTCAGAGTGACGTCAGATCTGCGTAATGAGAAAGTTGGATTTAAGATCCGCGAGCATACGATTGACGCTGTGCCCTACCTGCTGGTGGTTGGCGATCGTGAGATGGCAAGCGGCGAAGTGGCCGTTCGTGCTAGGAACGGGGAAGACCTTGGGTCGATGCCAGTTGATGACTTCATCAATCGTGTAAGGCTTGAAACCGCCTGGCGCAATCAGGACGCGGCAGAACCCAGAGTTGCCTGAACCAAGCTGGGGCCAGAGTTTGGCTCAGAAGCCAGGCGGCTTGAACTGACCCATCCGTAGGGCGCCTACATTGTGATAATTGGATGGGAAATAAATGCTGGCCACCATCGGCCTGCAGCTATTGCGATCTGGCATACGTCGGGTGACGTCGCTATTCTTGCTGCCCCTTTAGGAGGTCAAGACTGGAGAGACTGGAAGTTGAGAAGGTAAGGGTACTGATGTCTATGGTTACAGAGTCAGAAATGGCGCGCGCGCGCCAGTCTTGGGGAGATGCACTGATTGCGATCTCGTTGGCCTTTGAGAATGGGGGCATTGAATCGGCGACCGTAGCTGCGGAACGAGCGCTTGAGACGCTTTATGCCTATGAGCTTGGTCCAGTGCTGTTCAAACCGACGATGGCCGGTGGCGTGCAGACTTTCCGTACAACGCGGGACGGTGCGCTGGCCTATTTTGTGGGACACAGTGATGAATATCCAAACGATCACGGTTTTGGGTTGCGCGGTTGGCGGCAAGTCGAGTCCGAAACGGCTGCGACCTTCGTTCAGGAAGGCGTTGGGATGTGGATGGGCAATGTCACTTTTACCGATAGTTCTGGCAGCGTCACGGTTGTTGACAAGAGTTGGGGCTACAAGAAAGACGCTGACGGTATTGTGCGCATCATCCTTCATCATTCTTCGCTGCCTTATGAGGTCACTTAACGTCAAGTAGAGGAGCCGGAACGTCGATCAATCCTGGAGGAGCGTGCTGAAGGGTTCATGGGCTTTCGCCCACGCCCACTTGCCCTTGGGCGCGTAGAGTAATCCTCTGCGAGGGATGTCCTACAGATCTACGCTGACAACCCGGTCTCCGTGCGCCGTACCAAGGTATAACTTGCTCCCAACCTTGAGTGCGACGGTCGCGAAACCTGTAGGCGGGCCATCGTGGTTCAAGACCACTGTGTGTCCGAATGTGCCTGGGTCAACTTTGACCACCTGAAATGGCAGCAGGCAAGGGCCGGCGGTAACAAGGGTGCAGGCCTGGCCAATCGGGTCATGTTGGTGCGAGGCAATCCATAGGGAACCATTGCGGTCAACGCTCACGTTGTCGGGCTGCCGCAGTGCCACTTCACCAACCTTGGTACCCAGGTTCAGGTCAATCGCAAACGTCCTGTTGCCCATGTACACGTTGACGTACAACCTTGTATTGTCAGGGTTCAGCGCAATCCCGTTGGGCATGAGTGCGGTTGTCTCNGGCATGCGCGAGAAGCCATCCCCACGNTTCCAGGCCCAGACCCATCCCGTCGGCTCCCCAGCTAATAGCGCCGCAACCGTGTCCTCAAAGGCAACCGATTTGTTCCACATGTGGGTGACGTAAAAGCCGCCGTCCCGCCGCGCGGCGACATCATTGATGAAAGGGTCACCCGGAGGCAATGCACAGCCTTGCCATTTCAGGTCACCCGAAGCGGCCACAGCGAAAAATTCAACTGACTCACGCTTGCCGTGGTTGACGACCAACAATGCAGTGGTGCCGTCGATGCGCCTGGTCAGATCAATACCGTGGGGACTGAATGCCCTGACATCCGGAACTGGACAGCCTGCATCGCCCCAGGCCTCACCGATGGGGGGTGTCCAGTCGATGGTCAGTGTCTCCCTGCGACCCGTCGTGGTGTTCAGCAATGAAAGATCTCCGGGGGAGTCGGCCATGAACTCACCCATCTCACTGACAATCAATAGACTAGTCTCTGGGATCTGAACAAGGTCTTCGGGGTTCTGATAACCACAGTATGGGGTCATGCCGGCCACTGGCTCGCAGTTCAACAGTGCGGCCTCGGTTATAGGCTGCGTGAAGGCTGAGCCAGCGGCAAGCGCCGCACGTTCATCTACGTTGTTTTTTGCAGTCGGTTTTTCTGCGGGGTCGGCACAGCCGCCAATTAACAGTGTTAGCAGTACGCAAAACCAATAGCCATCTGGTGCACGCTTCACCTGTTCCTCCTACTCCGTGTCCGCTTCGTAGTCTAGCTGCGTTCCAATCGGTTCAGAAGGGCCCCGATGTCGCCGGAGTGCCGATCCGCAATGGGCTATTTTGCCGCGTCGTTTGACTGGGGCTCAGTGCAGGGTTGTCTAACTGGGCAAGTCCGACTGTAATCGGATCAACTGGCGCAGAAAGGAGGTACCTGCATCCAACTGCGCAATCGAGATGTACTCGTCTGGCTGGTGTGCCTGATCGATCGACCCGGGTCCACACATCGCGACGGATAAGCCAGCGCGTTGAAACTGGCCGGACTCCGCTGCATACGGGACCACTTCGGTCGCGTTCTGTCCTGTCAGTTGTTTTGCCAGCAGCACGGCTTCGCTATCGACAGGAGCATTGAATCCTGGCACGTCCGCGTATACGTCGATGGCGACCCGTGTGTCGGGGTTGATGGCCTTCATCTCGGGCTCCACCACTTTTCGCACATAGGCCTCGTACTCTGCAAAGTAGCTGCTCGCATTTTCTCCAGGCAATGCTCGGATGTCGGTGACGAAGCTGCAATGGCGTGCGGTAATATTGTGTGCGGTCCCACCGTTTACGACACCACAGTGGAGCGTGGAGTAAGGCGGTTGGAACAGGCTTCCCTTCACCGCGTCAGCTGCGTTGGCGCGCTGTCGTTCCCCGAGCCAGTTGATAAGACGACCCGCAACCATTACTGCGGACACGCCTCGATGCTGCTGGCTTGAATGGGCCTCAAAGCCGGTCACGTGAGTCTCGAAATGGAAGATGCTCTTGTGACCGGTGACCACGCGCATACTAGTCGGTTCGCCAACGATGACTGCGCGGATTTCCGGAAGCTCTTTCACAACGCTATCGATCAGGCGCGGCGCACCCAGGCATCCGATCTCCTCATCGTAGGAAAGGGCAAGGTGGATGGGCCGGCAGAGGGCCGACATCTCGGGTACCAGCGCTAATGCGATAGCGCTGAACGCTTTCATGTCACAAGTACCCCGGCCATGTAGCTTGCCNTCCTTCTCTGTGAGAACAAACGGGTCGGTATGCCAATTCTGGCCATCTGTCGGCACTACATCTGTGTGGCCAGAAAGNANGACCCCCCCCGGAGCCAAGGGCCCAATCGTCGCGTAGAGGTTGGCTTTGTCNCCAGTGTCGTTGGCGACCCGNTGCGAGGCCACTCCATGTGCGGCAAGGTATTGCTCAACGAATGTGATCAGGTCCAGGTTGGATTCCGATGANACCGTAGGGAATGCTANGAGTCGNTGTAGCATCTCNNGCGGTGTNTAGNTCTCGCCTNTCGTCATNTCTTAGCCACCTCNNTNACCGNTCAGGCTCANGGGATGGGTAGNTAGCCATCGGGGCNGCCTTTGGCAAAAATGCTGACNGCGTCATGGGCGTGTAGGCTTTCCATATGCTCGACGCGGACCCAGTAGTCTGCGAAACCAGGGTTGGTGTCGAGGGCCTTTTGGACGCGCCGCCCGGCATCTTCACAGAACATCAGGTTCTTCGCGTTGCGCCGCGCGAACTCCTGCTCATCCTCGCGCTTTACCGCCGCCTGCACTGCAGTCTGGAGAGTGTTCTCTATCAATTTGATCAGTCGCATGATCGGGAAATCGACCGTGTTGGGAGCAAGCTTCACTAGGAGGTGGACTTCGCTCCGCTGGGCATGC
>PAWP01000046.1 GCA_002714125.1 Gammaproteobacteria bacterium | reverse complement strand
ATCCACACCTGCGTCTAATGCCCAGCTGTCGTTCTGGGCAATGAGGTTGGCACCACTGAACAGTTGTACGTAAGGATCCTCTAACAACCCGGTCAGGTTGGGATCAGCTGCCGCCATGCTGGGTCCACGTGCACGTATCACTACCGCTTTGGGTTCGCTACCCGTGATGATGAAGCCGCCTATGAGGACGTCATCACCCGTCTCAACTACGCCCCGGGTCGAGATGTTCTGGAGGCGGTTTGCGGCGTGCGTCGCCGTTGTTGCCAATACTAGACTAAGGGCGAGTGAGGCTACGCGCAGAGATTGATAAGCCACTGGAGCACCCTCTTGAGGCCTTGGTTTGCAAGCCTTATCAGTGTACGTGATGTTTTGTGACGCTATGGAACCGAATCTCACGTTTCCGCTGTCCGATTCGTTACTGCACCCATCGAATATTAGGTCGTAGCCGCCTAGGCCGGCAAATCCTTCCTCGAGCGGATCGCATGAGTCGACGAGCGAGTAATTTCGACGATCACTTTCTGACTCCTCCGCGGTACTGAGTCGACCGACAGGACCCGTACTGTAAGCGGGTTACTTTCTGCTTGAATTGCCGGCTAGGAAATCCACTGCGTCGAAGCGGTTGCCTCTGAGCTTGGGGAGATCAGAAGCTCTAGAACACGTCGTAGATTCATCAGCATATGCCCCATCGAAGCAATGGCTGCGGGTCGGCTATTGCGCCAGGCCCTGGCTTGATCCAACTGCGACAAGCGGGTGGATTGCGAGAGGAACGATGATCTACACACTTGCAAGTCACGATCCCGGGCTCGCGTAAGATGTCGAATTCTCGAGTTCGAGGTGGGGCCTTTAGGAGGGTGAAACCGGGGCACGGCTGCCACTGTTTGCGGTAGTGTTGGGCGCCCATCAGATTTTTTGAGCTGAAGTCGTTGGAGATCTTGCAGGTGTGGCGGGAGTGCCCGATGTCTACTTGCAAATGTTACCGTACGGTTCGGGATAGGCACCGAACACGGCATAATGGCTTGGACGCGACTTCAATGAGCCGGTCTAAGATGGACGGAATCCACGACCTCGGCGGTAAGCATGGGCACGGCGCGGTAGAACGTGAAGTGAATGAGCCGGCCTTCCACTCACGTTGGGAAGCGGCTGTCTTTTCTATGGCCGGCATCGGACGACGTACTGGTGCCTGGACCAACGCCGACCGTTTTCGTCATGCCATCGAACGAATCGACCCGGTTAGCTATCTGACCGATACCTATTACGGCCGCTGGCTGGGCGGGATTGAGGCGCTGCTGGTTGAAACGGGCATACTGACGTCCGTTGAAGTCACCGCGAAAGCCGTAGAACTCGGAGCGGATTCCGCGGCGCGGGTTGCGGCCAGACCCGCTTCCTCTTCAGACCTTATCCCTTATCCACCAGATAGCGGCACTGCGCGGCGCGCTCAGGTTGCGCATCCGCGTTACGCCGTTGGTGATGAGGTGCGAACGGTTGAGAATGTGACGCCGGGGCATACCCGTTTGCCAGCCTATGCGAGGGGCAAGCGTGGAACGGTGATTGCGCGACACGGAAGCTGGGTTTACCCCGACAGCAATGCTCATGGGCTCGGCGAGTCGCCGACGCAGCTTTATACGGTGGCCTTCGATGGCACCGTGCTCTGGGGTGAGGGCGCCGAGCCTGATGTTGTCGTCAGCCTTGATCTGTTCGAACCCTACCTGCTTGGGAGTAGATGGAATGGACCATGATTACCAGCATGTCGAAGTGCCGGCGCTCCGTGCCGAGGCGCTTGAGGCAATTCTTGTTGAGAAAGGCCTACTTACGCCTGAACGCGTGGATGAGGTTATCGCCCGGTATAATGACCGTATTGGCCCTCTTCGCGGAGCCCAGATTGTGGCCCGCGCGTGGCTTGAGCCTGAGTTCAAGGCTCGACTGCTGACCGACGCCAGCGAAACCATTGCTGAATACGAGTTTGACGGTGGAGAGATCGACAAGCTGGTGGTTGTTGAAAATACAGCTTTGGTGCACAACATCGTGGTTTGCACCTTGTGTTCATGCTATCCGTGGGCCGTGCTTGGTCTGCCACCGCGTTGGTACAAGGATCCTGCGTATCGCTCGCGTGTTGTGCGCGAACCGCGTCGGGTGTTGACTGAGATGGGAGTTGAGCTCGAACCCGATACATCCATCCGGGTTTGGGACTCGTCTGCTGAAATCCGCTACATGGTGCTGCCACAGCGACCGGAAGGCACTGAAGATCTCTCCTTAGGCCAGCTTGCCTCCCGGGTTACGAGGGATTCCATGATAGGCGTCGAGCGCCTTGACTGAGCATCACTGCGAGCCGGAAGCAGATAGCCACGTCATTAGCGGCCCTGCTGGCCTACCCATGGCTAATGGTGAGTTGGTGTTTGAAGCTCCTTGGCAGGCGCGCCTTTTCGGAATAGCTGTCAGCCTTGCGGAGGCGGGACTCTACTGCTGGGACGAGTTCCGCGAAGAGCTCATCTATGCAGTTGGAAGGTGGGATGGAGCTGACCAGCGTGACCGACCGTATCAGTATTACGAGCACTTCGAAACCGCGCTGCTGTCACTGTTGGCGAAGAAGGGTCTCGAGCTTACGGATTTGGTGACTGCCACGGCTGATGTATATGCAGCTAGACCTCATGGCCATGACCACTGACTAGGTGCCAACGCATGCGTGGCTTCATTTAGTCCGAGGCGTCTGAAAGGTGCCGTGTGTTCCGTGGACCGCTGTGTGTCGTCTCTCGGCACACATTGTTCAATGAGCGTCGCTAGGTGAGCGATGTATTTCTATAACTAGACTTTCCTGCAAAAGATTGCGGTGTGTCCTTGCATAAGGACTGATCAGAAGTGACTCAACGCGTGGGCTGATCCCTATCTCAAGGACCACTTGCAGACTTAGTGCCTCCCATAGACTGGTCCTCGTTTTCAGTGATTCAGACGAACCCGCGCCTATCCTACATGGCTCTCCGGTTTCCGAGATTTTGGGCTCTGCACCTGGGGCCGCTTTTGCGGTGTGTGGTCACTCCTGGCCAATAGGAACCCCTAGCGTGTGCCTCGGGAAGCGACATAAGCCCTTTGGGCGTAGTCGCCCAGGAGGTGCAGACGGTCGGCTACTCCACATGAAAGGGCCGCACCCAGTACTTTGCTTTGTGTCCGTTGACTGAGCTCACTTCGAGACTGACCTCATGGATCCCGGGCGCGAGTCCTTCGGCGCTCCAGGCCACGCTGAAGCCAACCAGGGGGTGGTTGGGGTCCGTCGAGCGGTTGTATAAGGCCTCGACGTCCGGTCGTTCCAGCCCGTATTCGGCGCTCGCGACGACCTCGTTGTCGACAAGAAGGCTGATATGCGTAACGCCGCCGTCGTCCTGATAGGCCCAGCCTTCGGTAACCAGCATGCCCTTCACGGTGCTGAACGCCTCTGGGTAACCACGGTCGACGTATATTCGAGGTGCTGGTCTGCAGATTGTTGATGCATGGCTGCTCCGCGAGAGGTTCTCAGCCGGTGCCTTTGCCGAGAGGACCATGAAGAACCGTTCCCCTTCGAATTGCCGGATAGTTTTGAGCGGTGCTATCTCGCTGAATCGGGCACAAAGTGAATCGAACAGCGTGTCATATTCCTCATCGGACCATGCAGTCGGCTCCAGCAGAACCAGCGCGTTTTCGGCCGGCAAGTGTCGAAGACTCATGTGCCAAATATCTAGCTGCTTGGCACGTCCGTCGCGCGCGGCCTTCTCCTCTGGTAGCAGGAAGATACGGGTTTCGTATCCGAGATGGAGCCTTAGTTGAGCCGCGATATAATATTGATCTAATATTAATGGGTTTTGTTGTAGGCTAGGACTGGCCTCTCGGAGGCCCTGCGCNAGCTCAGCATGACCGCTCAGCTTGGAAACCAGCGGCGCCCGAAGGTTGCGGGGTAAATCGTNATAGACAGTCATCAGNGTCAAGCTGGNCAGCAGAAGGCAGCCGCCACCAGCCCCCGTCANGACGATGANAGTCAGCAATCGGCGCACGTGGTTCGGCCAGAGTGCTCGGATTGCTGAAGGGAGCAGTATCGCAAGAGGCAGGTATCCCAGCAGGGGCCAATGTACGTTGGTCCGCTGCGCGTCCATGAACGGGCTGGCAAGCCCGTAGACCAGCACATGCGTCAGTCCGAATATTGCCAACAGCCAGTGCCGATCGTTGCCCTTGGTGCGCGACCACAATCCAACTACNGCTGCCAGGACAAGTGCGGGGTAAAGCANTGGCGTGGTCGCGAGCCATTGATCACGCCAGAACGCAAGCCCCCCTGAGTGGTACTGCCATGGATGGCGCTCGACAAACTGGAAGGAGAGACCGGCAAAGTCATATTGGAAGTTGAACCACGCAATCGGCGCAAGCCCNGGCAGCGCGATCAGAACAGCAAGCCAGGGGCCGCGTGTCCTGAGTAGGGCGAACGCGGATCGCGAAGTCAGCAGGTAGGCAGTCATGCTCAATGGGATGATGGCAAAACGATAGTGCACCGTGAAACCAGCACCAACGAGCAGTCCTGTGAGAAGCCATGGTCCTAGGGCAAGCGCTGGGCTGCGTGTAGCCCGCTCGAATGCCATGAACGCTGCCAACCCAACGACTACTTGCAGCACGTCTGGTACAGCGAGAACCCCAAGGCTCATCGCGAGCGGGATGGCCAGTGTAAGCCCTGCCGCCCACTGTGCATCCGTTGCACCGTGTTCGCACCCGGAGTAAAGGTCGCTTGCCCACCAGAAGACCATAAAGGATGGCATGGCTGCGATCACAATAAACCAGAAACGCACCCCAAAAGAGTTGTCACCAAAAAGTGTGACCCCGGCGCGGATGGCGAGCGCTGTGGCAGGCGGGAGGTCACTGTAGGAAAACGCCAAGCTGCGTGCTTCGAGCCAATAGAACGCGCCGTCCCCGAACAGGTCCAACTGGAAGGCGTAGTAGAACTTCAGCAGGAACAACGCAGNGGTGACGGCGATCAGCCAGCGTGGNGGGGCNANAAGACGCAGTGGNNTCAGNTCAGAGGTCAAACGNATCNTCCGGGGCGAAGACGACCAACCCTGCATGGAGTACCTCGCGCACCTTAAAGTTCNGGGTCAGCACGTTGGCTTTGCCTGACNGTGCCTGGAACAGCNAAACCCATGTGGTCTNNNGGCCAGGTTGATGCCCACGTAGTNCGTCATCGGCGNATAGGTCGAGTTCCTCGATGCANTNGCGTAACNCACTTGCGAGATCCGATGCCTAATCTGCGAGTGTGCCGTCTTCGAGCTAGCACTTACNTTCTNNGGCTTTTGTGTAGTGATGGCCCAGGGCGAAATNCGCCCNNTNNCAGGCAATNGGAGAANTCTGCTGTGGTTCATCCTTGCCNGAGTCGACGTGCCCCCTTCAATGGCGAAACTCTTTGAACTGGTGTCAGGTTCATCGAGCAACATCTGATCAAAGAACAGTGTGAGAGTCATCCTGCCGGCGCGCAATAAAGGACGTCAGATCATACCCGCGACCACTGACATGAGTCGCTGAAACTGCATAGTTGGACATGGTTCAGTTGAACGGGTGAGCGACCTTCAGTTCGTCCATGGTCGCGCGGAACCAGTCAATTACATCGGGATGATAGGGAATCCCGCGCTCGCTCCGTTCCTGCTCGGCTTCCCGCTCGGGAACACCTGCGTAGACAACCCGGTCTTCGCCCGGTGCAGGTGCGCAATCGAGGAGCCGCTGATTGTATGCATCCATGTCGGCCTTGAAGCTGAGGGCGTCGCTGAACGCGCCTACATTGATGGCCATGAAACAGTGCGCGCTACCGTGCCTGCGCAGCGGACCGCCACCGCTACCGGCAAGCAGACTGGTCAAGATCTCGACTAACATCATCATGCCGAATCCCTTATGTGAACCGATTTCGCGCGTTGCCCCAAGCGGCAGCATCATGAAGTCGTCGGGGACGTCAGTCTCTTCCATGATGGGCGTTCCATCCGGGCCGGATACCCAGCCAGGCAAAGCTTGCCCGCCTACCCGGCGCAACAGTCCGATCTTGTTGGCCGCGACTGAGCTCATGGAGGCGTCGAACAGGTAGGGCTCGGTCTCGGCAGATGGTGCGGCGATGCCGATGGGATTGAGTCCCAGCAGGGGCTCCGCACCCTGCGTTGGTGTGACGAGGACCCCACCTGTTGTCATCGAAATGCCAATCATGTCTGCTTCAAGCGCCAGATGCGCGTGATAGGCCGCCGCGCCGTAGTGCCCACCGTTGTGGGCTGTCACGATGGAAACACCGTATTCCCTGGCCCGTTTGATGGCGAGACGCATACAGTGTGGACCTACCACGATACCAAGGCCTCTGTCGGAGTCGACGTTTACAGCGGCCTTGTTGTCAGCGGTTGGTTTCCACTTCGGGTCCGGGTTCACCTGCCCGCCCTTAAGCCCGGCGACGTAGGCCCGCATCATATTACTGACGCCATGCGAATCGATCCCGCGTACGTCTGCATAAAGCAACGTGTCGGCGCCCTGTTCTGCATTGGCTGTTGACATGCCAAGGGCGACAAAGATATCGACAACGGCCTGGTGCATCGTTGCCGATGGAATGCGTACGGCAATGTCCTCGGGTACCTTGAAGCGGTCGAGCATAGTGGTGTGCCTTGAGGCTGGAATTCAGCGGGTTACTGTGGAGGGGCGCGCATCAGCGCGCCGTATAACCCCCGTCAACTGGCAGGATGACTCCGGTGATGAAGCTGGCTTCTTCACTAGCGAGGAACGCAGCAGCAGCAGCGATCTCTTCCGGCTGACCGAGCCGACCGAGAGGATGGAGGTTCTGTAGAAACTCCGTCCCATCCGGCAGATCCCGAATGTTCTCGGTCATGGGTGTTTCGATATAGCCCGGCGCAATGGCGTTGACCCTTACACCACGCTGCCCGAAGGTGATCGCAAACTGCTTCGTCAGGCCGGAAACTCCGTGTTTGGCAGCAATATAGGAACCGGCGCCTTCGGCCATCTCCATCTCAGCGTTGGGATCCTGCTGCATGCTGGTTGGCCCAATCAAACCGACCAGCCCTGCAATGGAGGCTGTATTAATGATTGAGCCGCCGCCGTTATTTGCCATGTGCTGGCCGCCATGCAGTAGGCCGTAATAAACCCCGGAAAGGTTGACAGCGATAGTCTGATCCCAGGTCCCACCGGCAATGCCGGCATTATTGAAGACAATGTCCAGCTTGCCAAAGGTCTCCGCAGTCCGCTGCACGGTGGCTTTTACCGCGGCCGAGTCAGTTACGTTCAGTTTGCAGCCTAGCGCGTCGCCACCTTCTTGGTTTATGACATTGGCCGTTGCTTCAGCGCCCGCGGCATCGAGATCCGCGCACATAACTTTGGCACCGTCCGATGCCATGCGTAGCGCCGAGGCCCGACCAATCCCGCTGGCTGCGCCGGTGATCAACGCAACCTTTTCTTTGAGATTTGGCAACTTAGTAGTCTCCTGAACCGCCTTGCTCTTTACGCTCAGTTCCGGCAACTGCGCGTTCCTTTGGCGCGCTCTCATAGGCGCCGCGGAAGTCTTGGAAAGGCCCGTCGCGCCATTCGAGTGCGGACTTCAGGCCGTCCTCGCGAACTCGTCGGCCCCACTCTGCACCTGCAGCCCGGGCCGAGGACAAGGCCTGGATTTCAGTCCCTGAATGCAAGGCTTCGCGGATACCCATGGTTTCGTATTGCCGGTTTACCGCGCGCTTGGAGTACATCAGCATTTCGTTGTCAATGTGGCTCATGCGTCGCGCAAACTTCTCGGTGAAATCACCGAGTTCGTCCTGATCGACCGCATAGTTCGCCCAACCCAATTGAACCATGTCGTCGCCGGAGAACGAATCACCTACGTAGGCAAATTCACGCGCCTTGCANGGGGGAAGGTGCCACGGTGTCCACATCATATCCATCGTGGTCATTGCACGGACTGGCGGGTANCCCACCTTGGCATCGTGCGCCACAATACGGAAGTCACAGGCGGTGGCGAGTTCGGTGCCGCCTGCCAGACAGTGGCCCTGAATCTGCGCAACGACCGGCTTACCCAGTTCCCAGATGGTCCAGTTGGTCATCACCACGTGCCTCGCCCACTGGTTTGCGCCCGGGTGGGTTGTACCCGTTTCGGGCAGGTGCGAGCGTCTGTTGACGAAACTGTCGTCGTCGGCGCTGCGGGCAGGCGTCAGGTCGTAGCCTGCCGAGAACGCCCGGCCCTGGGCACGAAGGATGATGACCCCGATTTCGCTGTCATGTTCCGCCTCACGCATGGCGTCCATCAACTCTCCGCGCAGGTTGTTCGAGAGTGCATTGAGCTTTTCGGGTCGATTCAGGGTGATGAACGCGAGGCGNCCGTCTGTTTCGTAGAGGATGTCGCTGTAGTCCATGGGCTCTCCGTCCTTTAAATTAGTTGGCTGTCTCGTCAGTGCGNGTCAACTTGGCGCTGGTGCGCATCTATGCGTGAATCTGATGGGCGAGCGAGCATAACCCCATGCCGCAGGTGCTGCCATAAGCTCTCTTGATGACCTGGCGCGCGGGGCCACTGCTTGCCTGCCCTGGCAGCGTCGGCCATGCTTGTCTTTTGCCTGCGCAGCCGTTGCACCTTGATCACACTTGCCGACAACCGACACCTGCGATTCGGTGCCTTTGCAGGGCTTTACGCCGCGCAGGGCTTGCCTTACGGACTGTTTTTCGTCGCTTTGCCTACTTGGCTTGCGAGCGAGGGGTACTCGACATACGAGGTGGGGAAGTTTGCGGCCGTGGTCATTTTGCCCTGGTCTTTCAAGCTGGTGGCAGGCCCTTTCATGGACCGNTTCGGGTTCTTGCCTATGGGGCGACGCAGGCCCTGGGTTATAGGTGCGCAGCTTGGAATTCTGTGCTCGGCGCTGGCGCTCGCCGCGGCGCCAAGCGGCTTNGGCTGGATGCTCGCACTTGGCTTCATTCTCAACTGTTTTGCCGCCTGGCAGGACGTGGCCGTAGACGGTATGGCCATCGACGTGCTGCCAGAAGATGACCGTGCAAAGGCTAACGCTTTTATGTTTGGTGGCCAGGCCGTTGGTATCTCGTTGTCTTCTGCAGGTGGAGCGTGGCTGCTNAATAACATGGGCCTCAGTGCGGCAGCGTTGGTGATGGCTGTCTGNGTGGGGCTGATTGCGCTCATTCCGNTGATGCTGCGGGAGCGCCCCGGAGAAAGGCTGCTGCCCTGGTCTCCGGGAGAAGTGTTGGCCCGCTCGCTGTCGCTGCAGGAAGACGGCTTTGCGCCGATCGTCCGCGACGTTGTGGTGGCGCTCGTCCTGCCCATGAGCGTGCTACTCATCGTTGTCAAATTTGGCGATCGGGTTGTAGCGGGGGTGTTGAGCGCGGCCTGGCCCGTAATAACTACCCAGGAGCTTGGCTTCTCCCCTGAGTTTTACCCGCAGTGGTCAGCGGTCAGCGGCATCGTCGCTGCGGTGTTTGGCGTTGTCATAGCACCGCTTGTGGACCGGGTAACCGCGGAATTGGCGTTGATCTGGGGGCTTGCATTCAAGGCTCTGGTCATTGCGGCGGCCGGATTGCTGGCTGGGCAGTGGGTCAATGAGAACCTCTTGATAGCTCTCATCTTCCTTGTAGGTCTTGCCAGTCAATTGCTGACGATTGCAACCATCGCGCTGTTCATGAATCTCTGTACGCCGAAGGTTGCGGCGACACAGTTTGCGGTNTACATGGCCTTGTCGAACCTGGCCCTGTCGACGGGATCGGCAGCGATTGGTTGGCTTGATGCTGTGTTCACGTTCGAACAGGTCTTTTACGTGATTGCGATCGTCGACGTAGTCATGCTTGTGTTTATGCTGAAGTTTGACTTGGCAAGTCACAAGGTGCGCGTCAAAGCACGCTTTGGCGTGGCTTGATCTATTTTGTTGGTTCAGGTCGTGCTGACGAGAACACTCGGGGCCCGTCCTTGTCAGGAGGCTGGACGTTACGTGCATTGATCTCGATGAACAATACATGNCCCGGATGGATGCAAGGTGTTCGGATATTGGCGGAAATCGGGCGTGACNTCATGCCGCTAACGTGCAATGCAACGTCTCGCNTTGTTTTGAGCTGGAAGGTGCATGCCCGTTTAACAATGACATAGTGATATCACAAGGCTTTCTGTTGTGCATGTGCATTTGCTGCATCTAGCAATCAAGGAGTTGCTGGAGGGCATATTCAACAATCCCACAACGTTTTTGCTCATGCTGTCGTTTGATCTAGAAGCCTGAATTGCTGCGCTGGCATGCCGCATCTTGCCGGTGCGTATCCTGAAGTTCACGAAAGGACGGCACGGGAGCGGTTCGGGCGGTGTGCAGCGCTTAATGTCATCCGAATTGCAATCGCGGTAAGTCCCGTGCTNGTGGCTGTGGTGTGTCTTGTAGCCCTCAGCTCTGCAGGCGCGTGAGTAACGCATCCTCTGGTGCCCAGTTAAAGCTCCGAGACTCTGACATGCCGGAAGTCACGAACCATTGCCATGTCTGACGCACTGATGCGGTAAACGAGTAATCAGGCTCCCAATCAGTGGCAGCACGCAGCCGGTCAATGCTGATCAGTGCGCTTTCGTTCCATGGCCTGAGGTTAGGTGCCATACGCTGGACGAGATAGCGGGAACAGGTAAAGTCAGAGGCGTGCAAGTCATCCATGACAGGGGCGGGCACTAAGACCTTGTTGGGCTCAACGCCCACGGCTGCGGCGCAGGCATCGACATAGCCTTCGTCGCTGAAGTAGTCACGGCCGGTCAGGTTGTACTTCTGGCCGTAAGTAGCGGGGTTACCCATCAGCATCCGCAGGGCGCGGGCCTGATCGTCTACGTGGCCAACCTGGCCTAGGGTTGTACCGTCGCCCTGGATCAACACTGGGCGGCCTTCGAGCAGACGCTTAAACATGCGTTGCTCGCGGTCGTGGATGATGTTGTTGGGCCCAAATACCATGGAGAAAGGCACGATTGTCATGGGCAGGCGGGTTCGCCGGTGCCGTTCTGTAAGCCAGTCCTCGCAGAGAATCTTGTTCATACCGTATTCTGACTGAAGTGGACTACGGTCCATGATGTGGTCTTCGGTCAGCGGGGGAAGCCCTGATGAAGCATATGTCACGGTAGAACTGGCGAAAATATAGTGACCCATGCGCCCTTCAAGGATGTCGACAAGGCTCTGAACGTCGGCTGGTGTATAGGCTGAAATGTCCTGGACGCAGTCGAATGTCTCGTCGCCGAGAGCTGACTTTAGTGCTGCTTGATCATGCCTGTCGCCGTACAGACGGCGCACGTCCTTGGGTACGTTGGCTTTGCTGGCACCACGATTGAATATCGTTACCGAATGCCCGTGTTTGACCAGTTCCTCTACGAGTGCGAGTCCGTTGAAGCGTGTGCCGCCCATTACTAGTACTTTCATTGGTTTCCTCCTCTGTCGACGGCGGTTTGCGCGATCTCACGCAGGCGAGCCCGCTGAATTTTGGTCCCGTTTGCGCCTTTGGTCTTTGGGAACGCATCAAGCACGTGGAACGCGATTGGAACCTTGAAGCTTGCTAAGGACGCTCTGCAATGTGAGTCAAGCGTCATCGCGCTGACTTCCTGCCGTCTGGCACCAACGATAAAGGCGTAAGCGCGGGTTGCATCCCCCACCCTTACGGATACGACCTGTGCGCCCGCCACGGTCTCGTGTTCGGCAAGGTGTGCCTCAATCTCAACCGGGCTTACGAGGAAGCCGCCGAGCCTGAGCGTATCTCCCATGCGAGTAACGTACGTGAACTCGCTTTGGCTGGTTGTGAATCCCAGATCGCCAGTTTTGAGAAAGCCATCCTCAGTGAAGGCAGTGCTGGTAGCGGCCTCGTTTTCGAAATAGCCGGTCATAAGGCTTGGGCCTCTGATCTCGAGTTCGCCTTTCTCACCGTGTGCACACAGAATGCCGGAATCCGGCTCGCGTACTCGGACCTCTGCATCGGGTGAAATCAGTTTGCCCCCGCCCTGGATCCGCGCCTCAGGCGGGTCGTCTGCGCTGCGGCGGGCGTATAAGGCCATGACCTCGCTCATTCCGTACAGGCCCACCAGGCACACGCCGCGGGCTGCGGCGCGTTCGGCGAGCTCTTCGGGCGAGGCATTGAAAGCGCCAAAGCCGATGGCGGTGAGACCAGGCATGGCCTTAGGGCGCGGGTCCGCCGCCAGCATGGCCATCACCATGTCGTCGGTTGCTGAAAAGTAACTAATTTNATGNTCGTCGACNAGGCGNACGGTCTCTGCCGCATCGAATGNGCTGCTGATAATCATGGGTTTNTGGCCGGCTACAGCNAGNATGATGCTGGTGAATCCGAACACCCCGCAGAACGGCAGCGTTTGCAGTAGGGCACCGTCGCCGATAAGGGTCGTCATGTTCGACCAGAGTTCATTTGCGTGCGCAACAATACTGCGCTGGTTATGTANCACAAACTTGGGAGCGCTGGTTGTGCCCGAGGTAGTGAACATATTGCAGCCGTGGATTGGTGTGCCTTTGTCAGACATGTACGGCGCCATGTCTGTCAGTTCCTCCCAGGACCGCACCGGCTTGCCCTGGANTAGNCTNGNAACATCGGGTTGCTGCGGGCCTTCCGAATAGAGGATCAGGGTCTCCAGTCTTTCGAGCGCGGTCGGGGGNATGTCCTCCAGGATGGTCAGAAAGTCGATGCCACGAAAACCGGGCCAGAGAATCATCGTTTTGGCGCCGGAGCGACTGACGATGTCGGCGACCTCTTTGGCGCGGTAGCGCGTGTTGACGGCCACCGCGATTGCTCCCAGTTGGGCGCTGGCAAAATACGCGATAAGGTAGGCGGGGGTGTTGGGCAGCCAGAACGCGATGCGGTCTCCCTCCCTGATACCCAGACTTGAGAAGCCCGCGGCTGCGCGCCTTACAGCCCCTTCCAGTTCGCGCCAGCTGAGGGTGTCATTACCGTAATGAATCGCAACGTTATCGGGGGCCGCCAGTGCGGCGGCGGTCAGCAGCTCAAATACGGTCTGCGTCATGATTGCGTCTCGTGGTCGTATCAGTAATAGACAGCGTTACTGCCGCCACCGTCGGCTGCAATAGTTTCACCGCTGATGGCCCAGGCTTTGTCTGAACACAGGAAGGTGGCAACGTGGGCAATCTCACTTGCATCCACCATGCGGCCGATGGAGTTCGCCCGTGGGCTGCCTTCCGCGTAGTCGGCTGCTTCGACCTCTTCGGCTGAAACACCTCTCTTGTCAGCTCGTTCGCTGAGCATGCCGGAGGTGCGTTCAGTGCGTGTAATGCCTGGGTGGATACAATTCACCGTGATACCGTCGCGGCCCAGCTGTGTGGCGAGGGTCTTGGTAAAATGAACAAGCGAGCCATTTCGCGCGCCGCCCGAGAGGTTGCCAGCAATACGTGCGTTCAGACCGCTGATGTTTACGATCCTGCCCCAGCCTGCGGCTTGGAGGTGCGGGATGGCTGCGCGGGTGCAGCGCAGAGCGCCCATGTATTTGACGTTGAAGTCGTCTAGGAAATCTTCGTCGACGATTGTGTCGATATAGCCCACCGCAGTGGCGGAACCGCCGGGCGCGGAGCCACTGTTCACCAGGATGTTGAGGCTGCCGAGTTGTGCGACGGCTTCGGTGAAAGTTGCTTCGACGGCGATTCGATCGCGCACATCGCAGCTTATAGGGATGACGCGGTTGCCGGTTGCCTCAACGATGTCTTTTGTTGCGCTGGCCAGTCGATCGGAGTCGCGGGCGACAATAACTAGGTCGACCCCCTCGCGAGCCAGTTCCAGCGCAATAGCCTTGCCGATTCCTCTGCTGCCGCCGGTGACGATGCCGGTGCGCCCTTTGAGTCCGAGATTCATGCCGCGTGCTCCATGTTGAGTAGAGCGAATTATTCCACGGCGTTGTGGCGGTTTGCCCTCTGTATTTCAAACCCGCATGCAGTAGGACACACACTGCAGCTCTTGCTTGGCAAGTTGAACTTCACCATGAACCGGGGGNTCTTAACTTCCTTAGTCACAATGGGAACGGGGTTGGAGCCGGCTGCTATATATCGTCCACAGCGCCCTTCGAGGATGGACGGAAGGCTGTTGCCCCAGCACTTTTGGTTATATGACGAGCCCGATGACGTGCTGCAGGGAAGTTCAGCGGTCTCGGTCTCTGTGGGAGTTTGTTGGCCGATGTGACAACGCCCATCAATGATCTCGACGCGGCTTTTTGATGCCTTGGGTTTGTGAGGTTAAGTCCTGGGTTATGATCCGCGCATGGTTCTTCGAAGCTTGACCTTCGCCCTGTGGGTCGTCGCTGGTACTCTCTTCGCGGCGAATGCGGCGCATACCAGTGGCGGTGAAACCGGCGTAACTTACAAACATGGCTATGCGTTCCTGGCTGAATCAGCGTATGCGCCCGATTTCACAAACTTCGGCTATGTGAATCCCGACGCGCCCAAGGCTGGCCAGATGCGCATACCGCAGATGGGTAATTGGGACAGTTTCAACCCTATCCCGCTCAAGGGACGTGTTGCTGCTGGGCTGGCGGTCTGGTCACCTCCCGGGAATCACCTTTACGACAGCTTGATGTCTCCCTCGGCCGATGAGCCATCGTCCTTCTACGGGCGGCTTGCGGAAGGTATCGCCGTAGCAGAAGACGGAAGCTGGATTGGCTTCAAGCTTCGTGAGGGGCCCAGGTGGCACGACGGCAAGCCCATAACCATCGAGGATCTTGTCTACAGCTTCGAGGTCTACAAGGACAAAGACAACACGGCGGCGACCATAACCGGACCCCTGGATGCCTTCACCTCGATCGAAGTGCTGAACTCACGCGAGTTCCGCTACCACGTTGCCGAGCACGAACGGGGTAACCCGATACTGCCTACTCGTATCGGCGTGTTGCCGGTGCTGCCGCGCCATTACTGGACCGCCGAAGGTAACGACATCACCAAAACTACTGTTGAGCCGCCGCTTGGCTCCGGGCCATACCGCATTGGGGATTTCTCGGTAGGAAGATGGCTCAAGTACGAACGCGTTCCGGACTACTGGGGCAAAGACCTGCCCGTGAACCTGGGGCGCCATAACTTTGCCACGCTGAAGTTCGACTACTTCCGCGATGACCAGGTGCAGACAGAGGCTGTCAAGGGCAATGTTATCGACGTGCATATCGAGAATCTACCTAGGCTTTGGGAGAACGCCTACAAGTTTCCGGCCGCTGAAGCTGGCGTCTTCAAAACACCGACAGTTTATCTCTCCAGGCCGGCGGGGCTCTGGTGGCCGGCTTTCTGGAACCTGGACCAGAAGCGGTTCCAGGACATCCGTGTGCGAGAAGCGCTCTGGCTGTTGTGGGACTTTGTTTGGCTAAACCAACGGAGCTACGGCTTCTATGGGTTGGCCAAGAGCTTCTTCCATGGCTCGCACCTTGCGGCCGAAGGATTGCCCAGCGAGCGGGAACTGAAGTTCCTAGAACCGCTGCGCGAGATGGTTCCTGGCCGGGTGTTCACCGAGCCCTATGAGCCACCGCCCAACATTGGGCCCGGTTGGCACCGGGAGAATATGCTGAGGGCAATGGAACTGTTGGAGGCGGCTGGCTGGGTCGTGAGGGACAATCGCCTGGTACATGCTGAAACGGGTGAGCAGTTTCATATCCGATTTGTCGCCGTCTCTCCGGCGCTTGGGAGTTCCTTCATCCACTACACTCGAGTCCTCGAACGTATGGGGATCACGACCAGCATCAAGTCGCCTGAGATCTCGAACTGGCTTTTCCGCATGCGCTCGGGCGATTTTGATGCCGGTGCAATCTGGTTTCTGCCGGATAATATGCCGACGCTGCTGATCAGCAATAGCTTTTCAAGTTCGGCAGCGGATCAGGCCTACAGTCAGAATTGGAGCAATATGCGTGACCCAGCGGTCGACGCGATGATTGATCACATCTACACCGCCGAGAACTATGAAGACTACGTTGCGGCGATCCGTGCGCTCGACAGGATTCTTCTCTGGAACTTTTACTTCGTCCCCGGAATGACGAAGACGAAGATTGGCATCGCCCATTGGGACAAGTATGGGAAGCCGAAGCACGGCAGGCTCAATCGGCTGATCCACGTCGATACGTGGTGGTGGGATGAAGCGCAAGCGGCAGCCGTCGGTGAGTTCAAGGGCAAGAAACAGTAGAGATGCAGTCCGTCACGCGTGAGGAGATCGAAGACTCGTTCGCCGGTGGGTCGGAAGAAGAACTCTATGTGCCTAAGCTCGATGACATCGATTGGCAGGCGCAGGACTTCCTGGGTTGGGTTCACCCAGGGGGGCATCGTGGTTATCTGGTGCATTGGTCTCCGCTCGACGGAGAGTTGAAGGGTACCGTGCTGCGCCGTTCCCGATGGGTTGGCAAGAAACCTCGGCTCGAGATGTGCGCGTGGTGCCATCATGTCCACGACAATGGCGGAACCGCGATGTTCAGCGTGTCCCTACGGGGCAGTGGCGGCAGACATCTCTTTGGTAACGTCGTATGCGCAAACCTCGATTGTAGTTTGCGCATACGCAACCTCATTGGCTCTGCACCCTGGGCTTCGGAAACGATTTACCTGCCAGCGCGGATATGGCGTATGCAGCGCAAGATGCACAAATGGCTGCGCAAGGCAGATCGTCTTTAGTGCCATGGCTTCAGCGTGATCCGTACCTGTGGTGGGCAAGGCAGTGGGAGGGGCGGAATCGCGACTTCGCGGTGCACAGCCTGAACAGGTCGCGCTACGAGGTTCAACCCGCGTGAACTCGTTCTGCCTTGACGGACTGATGCCGGATGCACCTTCCTGATCCTTAGCCCTCACCCTGCTCAACGAAGCATTCGCTTTGTTCAGCGTCCCGCTAGGTATCAGGTAATGAGAGCTTATCGAAGTGAAGGGCTCTCAAAAGACTGCGCATACACACTACGCAAGAATGCATAAAGGATTGCGCAGAGACATACCGACAAAGATACCGTAACCCTCTGATATAGGAGAATTATTTATCGCGGCACTGACGCTTTTCCCATTATCAGTCCGGAGCATCGTTAGTGAGCAGACTCCGTACTTGTTGCCATCTGGCGTAGACGGTGGGCTTAAGGTTGCTGTCCTTGGCAAGTGATGCTAGCCCCATCAATAGAAGCCTACGGGACTTGGCAGCGAGTTCGCCGTCGCCCATATCCACTAAGACCTGATCCAGACGATCCATGAGTGCATCGTCGAATAGCTGCGAGCGCGCGTCCATCGCGATGCGCCGGTGCCCGCATTGCGATTTTCAACTGGCGCATTGAGTTTTCGTGCAAACATAGTGATTGCTTCGCTCAGCATGGCCTCTGGATTTTCGCTAACCGCTTCCAGCGCGTCAGCGAACAGATGTTGAGCCTATTCTGATCCATAGAAGGCGGCGAGCGCTTCGTGGAAGGCGTCCAGATTTGCGGAGTAGTGGTAGAAGCTTCTAGTAGAGACGTTCAGATTTGGGTGAGGCGTGGCAGACGGACCGCGTCTATCCCGCCATCGATGAGGAAGCGTTGACCAACTGCTCGAATCCAGTCGGCTTGGTTTTTGCCGATGCGCGGCACTGTTTGGTTACTCCTTTATTGCTTGTTATGACAATAGGTTAGACTTTTGTACGCGGCGATGGTTGGCGCTCAGATAAGGCGCTTTGCATTGTGTGTCGCTGTTGTCTTGGCGCNCAAACTGGAGGAGTCAGGGTGGTCAAGTCATAGAAGCAAGGTTACGGGTAATGAGTGAAGGTGCACGTGAGTCAACAGGTTCGGAGTTCCGAACGCCGGAGCAGGAGCAGGCTGCGAAGGGGTCGGGTCTGCCGGGGGCATATGAGATGGAACTGGCTGCCATCAACCCGGTGAACGCACATCTGTTCAAGGAGGATCGTTGGCAAGAAGTGTTTACGCGCTTGCGGTCTGAGGATCCGGTGCACTTCAACGAAATCGAGTCCGCTGGGCGCTATTGGTCCTTGACTCGTTATGAAGACATCAAGCGCGTGGACACTGACTGGCAGACCTTTTCGTCCGCGCGTGGCATTACGCTTGGGTTCCCTGTTGGTGTCGAAGTGCCCCAGAGTCCATTTTCCGGCTCAAACCCCTTTATTTCACAGGACCCGCCCAGCCATGATAAGCAGCGCAAGACCGTTGCTGGCGTTGTAGCGCCGCCTAACCTGGCCAAGCTCGAACCGCTGATCCGCGAGC
>PAWP01000045.1 GCA_002714125.1 Gammaproteobacteria bacterium | reverse complement strand
CCATACCAGAATGTGATCTTGCGGTCGGTCTGGATACGCAAGAGTTGATCGAATATATGTGCACGCATAGGAGCCATGCCGGCGCCACCGCCGACGAACACCATCTCGGCGTCGGTTTCCTTGGCGAAGAACTCACCAAATGGACCAAAGATCGTCACTTTGTCACCAGGCTTCTTGGCAAACAGGTAAGAGGACATCTTGCCTGGCTCAAAGTCAGTCCCAGGGGGTGGCGACGCGATACGAATGTTGAACTTCATGATCCCCTTTTCCTCAGGGTAATTCGCCATCGAATAGGCCCGGACTACAGTCTCGTCCACCGTAGATACGTTGTCGAAGACCCCAAACTTGTTCCAGTCGTCATGGTATTCCTCTTCGACATCAATCTCTTTGTAGTCAACTACATGTGGCTCAATCTCAAACTGTACGTAACCGCCTGCGCGAAAGTTGACCTCCTCACCTTCGGGTAACTTGAGCACAAGCTCCTTGATGAACGTGGCAACGTTGTGATTAGAGATAACCTCGCATTCCCAACGTTTGACTCCGAAAAACTCTGCAGGCACTTCGATCTTCATGTCTTGCTTGACCGCGGTCTGACATGAAAGACGCCAGCCCTCGCTGGCCTCACGACGGGAGAAATGCCCTTCTTCGGCCGGCAACATTGACCCTCCGCCATCGAGCACACGACAACGGCACTGGCCACAGGTGCCACCACCACCGCAGGCAGAGGACAAGAAGATCCCCGCATCGGCCAGCGTCTGGAGCAGTTTGCCACCCGCCGCCGCCTGCAGAGACTTGCTCGCGTCGCTGTTGATTTCAATCGCCACATCGCCTGTGCTTACAAGCTGTTTGCGCGCCGCGAGGATCACGAATACCAGCACCATAATGGTGCCGGTAAACATCGTCACCCCCAGGATAATTTCAGTTGCCATAGTCCGACTCCCAGGGCTCTATAGTGCAATGCCGCTGAAGGACATAAATCCCAAGGACATGAGGCCCACGGTGACGAAGGTAATCCCAAGCCCACGTAGCCCTTCAGGTATGTCCGAATACTTAAGCTTCTCGCGAATGCCGGCGAGCATCACAATCGCAACTGCCCAGCCCACTCCGGAGCCAAGACCGTATACAACGCTCTCACCAAACGTGTAGTCACGCCCCATCATGAACAGGGATGCACCTAGGATGGCGCAGTTAACCGTTATGAGGGGCAGGAACACCCCCAAGGCGTTGTAGAGCGAAGGGATGTATTTGTCTAGGAACATCTCGAGAATCTGCACGATTGCAGCGATAACCCCGATGAAAGAGAGGAAGCCCAAGAAGCTCAGGTCAACCTCCGGATAACCAGCCCACGTGAGTGCTCCCTCGGCAAGCAAAAAGCTGTAGATAAGATTGTTGACGGGAACCGTAACTGCCAATACCACAATTACTGCGATACCCAACCCGAGCGCGGTTTCGATTTTCTTTGAGATCGCGATGAAAGTGCACATCCCGAGGAAAAACACGAGGGCCATGTTTTCCACGAATATGGCCTTGATGAATAAACTGAGTAGCGCTTCCATAGATCAGGCCCTTGACAGCGCGGTGTGCCCGCCAATCTCGTATTCAGGTTCTTCGACCTGATCGGTCTTCCATTCTCGGAGCATCCAGATAAGCAGACCAATGATGAAGAAGGCGCTGGGTGGCAACAGCATCATGCCGTTACCGTAGTACCAGCCACCCTCGGTCACGAGTGGCAGTACCTGAATACTGAATAGTGAACCCGAGCCGAACAGTTCGCGCAGAGTAGCCACGCCCATGAGACATGCACTGTAGCCCAGCCCATTGCCCAGCCCATCAATGAAGCTGAGTCCTGGCGGGTTCTGCATGGCAAAGGCCTCAGCACGACCCATCACAATGCAGTTCGTGATGATCAGCCCAACGAATACCGTCAGTTCTTTGCTGATGTCGTAGGCAACCGCCTGCAACACCTGATCCACGACAATAACCAGTGAAGCGATGATGGTCATCTGCACAATAATCCGGATGCTACTGGGGATGTAGTTCCGGATCATCGAGATGAAGAGGTTGGAAAACGAGATCACGGTAGTCAAGGCAATGCACATGACAAACGCAACGCTCATCTTCGTCGTCACCGCGAGTGCGGAACAGATCCCAAGAATCTGTAGACCAATCGGGTTGTTATTAAAGATCGGATTGACCAGGATCTCTTTGACGTTTGACACCGCACTCACCCTCGTTTGAGATCTTCAAGGACCGGACCAAAGCCGTCCTCACCCAGCCAGAACGCCACCAGGTTCTGGACGCCTCGGCTTGTCAGGGTTGCACCGGACAGGCCATCAATATCGTGCAGGCTGCCAGCTATGGCCTTGCCCTTGACCACTCGTAGCGCGATCTCACCACGGTCATCAAAAATCTGTTTGCCTTTCCACCCGGCCTTCCAGGCCGGGTTCTCTACTTCGCCGCCAAGGCCCGCGGTCTCCTTCTGATCGTAGAAGGTTATGCCTCCAACCGTGCTCCCATCCGGCTCCAACGCGAGGAATCCGTACATGACCGACCAGAGACCATAGCCGTGGACAGGCAACACAATCTTCTCCAACCCGCGATCGTCCTTGAGGAGGTAGACGACGCTGTATCGTGCGCGACGGCTGATGGAAGCCACATCCTGATTGTTACTCAGTTCAATCGAAATCGCGGAGTCTTTGGCAGCTTTACGCTGGTCATACCGGGCGGGATCGACCCCCGCCGAAGCGGCTTCTTCGTCCGACAGTATCCGGCCCAACTCGAAATCCACCACCCGAATCTCGAAACGCTCAAACAACTTCGGTATGTCACCCAATGCGGTGACGTCCTCTTCGAAGAGCCCCGCAGCGACGAGTACGTTCTTGTTCCGATCCAGTTCCTTGTTGATGCGCTGTTGCGGCTTGAGCGAAACCGCCGTCGCGGACACAAATACCGCACACACGAAGCAAACTGATACCGCGACGGTCAAAATGCCGCGCATCGAATCTTTGCCGTCTGCCATACCGAACCTCCTCCGACTATCGAGTCGAGCTAACGCGCATCGCGCGCCCGGCGCCGCCGGACATTCGCCTGAACCACGCTCCANTCAATGAGCGGCGAAAACAGGTTTGCGAACAGGATTGCAAGCATNACCCCCTCGGGGAACGCAGGGTTGACCACCCGGATCAGGACTGTCATCACGCCGATAAGAGCCCCGAAAAACCACTTGCCCGTATTGGTCATCGACGCGGACACCGGGTCGGTCGCCATGTAGACCATGCCAAAGGCGAAGCCGCCAATGACCAGGTGCCAGTACCAGGGCACACCAAACATGGGGTTGGTCTCTGACCCGATCCAGTTGAAAAGCAACGACGTCGCNACCATGCCCAGCATCNCCCCCGCCATGATTCNCCAGGATGCAACCTTTGTGACCAGCAGCACACACGCACCCAGCAGAATCGCCAACGTGGACGTCTCACCCACCGAGCCCTGCATGTTGCCAATAAACGCCTGCCCCCATGTCAGCCCGCTAGCAAGCAGTGCTTGCATACCCCCAATGGCAGCAACACCCAATGCAGTGGCGCCAGAGAATCCATCCACGGCGGTCCACACAAGATCACCCGAGATCTGTGCAGGGTAGGCAAAATAGAGAAACGCACGACCGGTCAGGGCGGGATTCAGGAAGTTCTTGCCCGTACCGCCAAACACTTCCTTACCAATGATGACGCCAAAGGAGATACCAAGGGCCACCTGCCATAGCGGAATGGTCGCCGGCACTGTGAGAGAAAAGAGAATGCTGGTGACGAAAAAGCCCTCGTTGATCTCATGCCCGCGCTTCGTAGCGAAGAGCACTTCCCAGAAGCCCCCGACAACAAAGGTCACCATGTATATCGGAACGTAGTACACAGCCCCATATATGAGACAGTGCCAGATATTGTCCGCGTCATAGCCAGCAAGGAGTTCAACAATCCAGCCGCGCCAGCCGGCGAGGGCCTCGACTCCCATCTGATCCATGGCGAGGTTCGCCTGATGACCGGCAAAGTACATCCCGGCAAACATCGGAATCCAAGCCGCGAGCCAAACAGTGGTCATGACGCGTTTCAGATCAACTGAGTCACGTACGTGCGAGGCGCTGGCGGTGACCTTGCCGGGCGAGTACAGGATTGTGTCTACAGCCTCATAGAGAGCATACCAGCGCTCATAACGCCCGCCTGAGTGAAACTCCGGCTCCAGGCGGTCTAGCATATCCCTGAGCTGCTGCATGGTTAGCCTTCTGCCTCTATGTTCGCGAGCATCTGCCTCAGATAGGGCCCATACTCGTACTTACCCGGACACGCAAATGTGCAAAGGGCAAGGTCCTCCTCATCAAGTTCGAGACAGCCAAGATTGATGGCGGTCTCAACGTCCTGCACCAGCAGCGCCCGCAACAGTTGCGTCGGTAGAATGTCGAGGGGCATTACCTCTTCATAGGTACCAAGCGGCACCATTGCCCGTTCACTACCGCCTGTACTCGTAGTGAAGGGATGCTCCTTGCCCGGCGTAAGGAACGATAGAAACAGCCGAGTGATTGAGAATTTGTCGGTACCAGGCGCAACAAACTGCAGCAACTCCCTCTGGCGACCTTCACCAAGCACCGAAATTTGGTTCGCAAAACGTCCAAGGTAGCCCATAGGCCCATTTGCGCTGCGACCATCAAGAACCGAGCCCGACAGGACCCTATGGTCTCCTGATTTCAATTCTCCGTCCGTCAGTTCATCAGTAGAAGCGCCAACGCGCGTCCGAAGCAGGCGCGGGTTGGCGACGGAAGGACCAGCCAGAGTAACCACGCGCTCAAAAAACAGCTTCCCATCAAGAAACAGGCGCCCGATCGCAATGACATCCTGGTAGCCCACCACCCACACAGAGCGATCCATGCTGACCGGATCGAGAAAGTGAATGTGCGTGCCTGCCAGCCCGGCCGGGTGTGGACCACTGAAAGACTCAAGCCTCGCTGACTCGGCGCTCACACTGACCTGGCTGCTCACGCCAGTACAGACGTAGACCGGACCCTCGGTCAGTCGAGTCAGAACGCTGACGCCCGCATCAAAAGCGTCCGCCTGGAGTGCAATAAAGCTCTCCGGCGAAGGCGCCAGCGGGCGGGTATCGGTCGCGGTGACAAAGATTGCATCCGCCACAGCGTCAGGGGCCGGCACACTGCTGAAGGGTCGGGTGCGCAAAGCCGTCCACTGCCCCGACTCAACTAACTGATTGACCACCTTTTCGCGCGGCAGACTTCCCAGGTCCGAAGCCGCATGCGCCTCGAACTCAACCGCGTCATGACCCTCAAGGTTGATGACAAGCGACTGGAATGCGCGCCGAGCCCCGCGGTTAACGCCCGCAACTGTTCCAGATCCTGGTGCAGTGTACCTGACGCCCTCGTTCTTCTTGTCTGTGAATAACAGGTCGCCAGCCCTGACACGGTCGCCGGGCTGCACTTCCATCGTGGGTTTGAGGCCAGGATAGTCGGAGCCGAGAAGCGCAACGCTAGTGACTGGCTTTTCGTCGAGTGCGTCGGAGGGAGCGCCAGAAATCGGCAGGTCCAACCCTCGTCGAGTCTTAATCATTGACTGTCTCGAAATGCCTTGGTCGATGCTCGCGCGCGCCGCCGGAGGCGCTCGCAGGCACAAAACGCCCCGAGCGCTGAGAGAATTAAACCGGCGCCCCCCGCGCGAACCAGATTATAGTTGCGGTCACTCCGTGGGTCTACTTCGATAGGCGATTGTCGGCCAAAAATTCCCGCGGACTTCCCAAAAATGCCGAAGAGGCCCCGCGGATTGCCAGCGCGACCATTCCGTATGTAATGGCGGAAGCTTTAAGTTCAGGCTGCCTCTGACGGTTTCAACTTGGAGGAATCAGTTTCTGGCTGGCGGGGAATCACCGGATACTTGATCCCACCCATCTTCTGCGCAACTCGGACCACCTGACAGGAATAGCCGAACTCATTGTCATACCAAACATAGAGCACCACATTTTTGCCGTCGGCGATCGTTGCATGAGAGTCAACAACGCCCGCGTGCCGATCACCAATGAAGTCGCTCGACACGACCTCTGTGCTAATCGTGAACCCAATCTGCCTCTGCATGGCTGAATGCAGGGAGAGATCTCGCAGATACTCATTAATTTCTTGTTTGGTAACCTCGCGTTCAAGCCGCAAATGCAGAATTGCCATCGACACGTTCGGCACCGGCACGCGTATGCTATTCCCCGTCAGCTTGCCAGCGAGTTCTGGAAGGAGTTTACCCACTGAACTCGTGGCGTTGGACTCAGTGAGCACAAGATTCAGCGCAGCACTTCGTCCGCGCCGNTCTTTCGAGTGAGTGTTGTCATGCAGGTTCTGATCGTCGGTGTANGCGTGGACTGTTTCCATGTGCCCGTGCTGGATCCCAAAGCCATCGTTCATTGCCTTTAGAACCGGCACAATCGCGTTTGTCGTGCACGATGCGGCGGCAACGATCTTGTCTTCCGGCGCCAGTTGATCGGAGTTTACACCCGACACAATGTTCTTCATCGAGCCCTTGCCCGAAGTGGTCAGCAACACCTTGGTGGCACCAGGCGACTCAAGGTGTTTGGATAGCCCGTCANTATCGCGCCAGGCACCCGTGCTGTCGACGATCAGCGCGTTGTCGATGCCGTATGCGTTGTAATCGATGCTAGCGGGATCGTTCGCGTAGATGAAACGAATCACATTGCCGTTGCAGATAAGCGCCTGATTCTCCTCGTCGACCCGTATCGTCCCGCGAAAGGACCCGTGAATCGAATCACGTCGTAGCAGGCTGGCACGTTTGTTTAGGTCCTGGATCGGATCCTTCGGCGGACGCAGCACAACGGCGCGTTGCACGAGGTTTTTGCCGCCACCCGTCTTCTCAACTAGCAGCCGCGTCATGAGGCGNCCGATTCGACCAAATCCATAGACGACAACGTCAGTGCCCTTGTCGCGCACACCCTCGTCGGAATCAATGATCTCGGCGCACTGCCGTCGAACATATTCGTCGGCCTTCGCGACGTACTCACCCATGGCGATGCCATCATTGGCCGCCATGAAATTGCTTGTTAGCTTGCCAATGTCGATATGGGCAGGGGCCAGTTCAAGTCCATGCAGAATCTTGAGAATCGGATGAGTCTCAAACTCCGACATCTCGTTATGTTCAATCTGGCGAACAAACCGGTGCGCCTTCATGATATCGATGACCGACTGGTTATACAGCGGAACCCCGTGAATAAAGATGACAATGTTGCGTCGATAGAGGTCACCAATCATGGGAATCATTGATTCCGCCAGTGCCTCACGTTCCTTGAAGTCGGGAAATACACTGTCTAGGGAGGGTTTCACCACGGCTAATCGTTCCTCGGTCAGTCTCGCAAGTATAGTTCTAGGNTGTTCCCGCCGGCAAAACGCACCANAGCTCCTAAGGATCGTGCCGGTAGGCGTTGCTATTATCCAAAATCACGCNTGACTGAACAATCCATCAGTCACCAGAAACCGACAAAAATTACATATCCCTTACAGCCGGGCCTACCGCGTGACGGGACCCAGCACCAGCACCTTGCGCTCCTGGTCAATCACAAAAGGCTGGAGCGAGAGAAAATCCATACCCAGCAGACCCGTAGCAGCCTCACTCAGCGGCATATCGATGGCCCCCACCCACCAGCTACGCGCGCGCCGACCGCCGACCTCAAATTCGCGGAGCTCCACCACCGGCGCCCGGACCATGCCACCAGCGGTTGCAAAATACCGCTGNGGTGCCGACTCCAGATCGTAGCCAAGCATCGCCAGCCTCTCGGCGCTCAGCACGGACATCGCGGCGCCGGTATCCAACATCAATTTCGCATCAGCAATGCCATCAATACGCGCCTGCACATAAAACTGGTTCCCGACTCGCTCTAGCGGCACGGCGCCAGGGACCGGTTCAGCTCCAGCACTCAGANTCAATGCCCGCTCGCCAAAACGCGGGTGNTTCTCAATCTGTGCGAGTACACCCTCAGCTCCAGCAATGTTGCCCTCAGCGAGGCGCAGTTCGCCCAGCATCAGCTGAAACCGAGCTTTCTCGGGGAACGCGAGAGTGACCGCCTCCAGAAGCGAATCCGTCGCCTCTGGTCCCAGATCTGCCGCCAGCAGTGCATCAACCAGCNGTGTCAGGGCATCATCTGCGCCGTCGCGGGAACCAGCAAGCCCGTCAGCCGTGTANATCCGCTCGATCGCCGGCTCAAACATCCGGTCCTCAATGAGAGTTCCCGCGATCGCGAAATGGCTTTCGGCACCCGCGCCAAATCGCGCCTCAAAGGCTTCATACCATTTCCGGGTCTGTGTTGACGGTACGTTCTCGAGTGCGGCCACCAGCACGGCCCAGCCCTCTGCGCCAACGAGATCGAGCCCGGCGGGAATATCTCCCGCCCATAAAATTTCCCGCAGACCCAAGACGGGCCGTGGAGGAAGCATCAAAGACTGCGTCCCCAGCGGNGCCGAAGGATGTTCGTTCAGGTACCAGCCAGCTGCGAATGCAGCCACCAACAGAACAGGACTCAGGACAACCCAGATACGCATGGGCAAATGCTACCCTTTGATGACCGATGGGAGTAATCTTTGCGCCCTTTNAAGCCCCTTGCTAGGTCATGCNGTACCTAGACNCACTACCTGGACTNCCGGCGAAACCCGGCGATCGACGACGCTGGGGGCCTCTGCCCGGCGGTGCCCGCGGTCTGGCCATTGCGCAGACCATCACGCGCAGCAAGCGGACGTGCCTCGCGGTCGCCCGCGATACGGCCGGTGCCGAGAGACTTGCTGATGAAATACGCTGGTTCGTCGGAACCAACCATCCTGTAGTCACGTTTCCGGACTGGGAGACGCTGATATATGACGCATTCTCTCCCCACCATGACATCATTTCCTCCCGGCTGGCCGCTCTGAATAAGATCGTCGCGTTGTCAGAAGCGGCTGTGATAGTAATTCCCGTATACACACTCATGCATAGGCTGCCGCCGCGACAGTTNGCGCTTGGCCGCAGCCTGCACCTAGATATCGGTCAGAAGCTCNACGTCGATGCAATGCGCCGCACGCTCACGGCCGCCGCGTACCGNTCAGTCGACACGGTGTACGAACACGGTGAGTTTGCGCTCCGAGGGTCAATCCTCGACATTTTCCCGATGGGTTCTGGGACCCCGTTCCGGATTGACCTCTTCGACGACGAAATTGAAACCCTGCGCACCTTNGACCCGGAAACGCAGCTTTCTTCAGACCGGGTGGACCGCATCCGCCTGTTGCCCGCCCGAGAATTCCCTCTAGACGACGAGGGCATCACCACTTTNCGCAACCACTGGAGCCAGCGNTTCGATGTAGACGCGAGGCGGTGTCCCCTATACCAGGACGTGATTCAGGGACTGTCTCCTGCTGGCATTGAGTACTACCTGTCTTTGTTCTTCGAGACCACCGAGTCGCTGTTCGACTACCTGCCCGATGACACTCTGCTACTGACCGAGCCTTTGTCGGACGTGATTGAAGACTACTGGCAGCGCGCCGCGGCCCGGTATGAAAACCTGCGCTACGACGTTCAGCGTCCTGTCCTGCCCCCGGGCGAGATCCTATTGCCGCCAGCCGACCTATTCGGCGAGTTGAGGCGGTTTGCACGGGTCGAACTCCACAGCGAAGCTCGTGCCGGCATGGACCTGGTTGATGCAGCTCCGATTCCCGATGTTGTCTTTCGCGACCGTGGCAGCANCCCGCTAGGCCCACTAAGACAGCACCTGGAATCCGGTGGCAGCCGCGCTCTCATCATGGCTGAGTCCACAGGACGCCGTGAGGTAATCGGCGAACTACTNCAGCGCAATGGCCTANTGCCCGTACACACGGAGAGCTGGACGGACTTTACCCAATCCCACGATGCTGTTGCGATTGGTGTTGCTCCTCTCGAGCGAGGCTTCCAGGTCGGCAAGCTCTTGGTGATCACCGAGATAGACCTCTTCGGGGAACAGGTCCTGCAGAAACGCAGGCGTGCAGAAGCACGGGAGGTGAGCGCAGACCTTGTGGTCAAGAGCCTCTCTGAGCTGGAAATCGGCTCGCCGGTTGTGCATATAGACCANGGCGTAGGCCGCTACCTAGGCCTGCAGACATTAGCGGTTGACGGCGCTGACGCGGAGTTTCTCTGCCTCGGATACCAGGAGGACGCGCGGCTGTACGTCCCGGTTGCATCGTTGCATCTCATATCCCGCTATTCCGGCGCCGAGGAAGAGCTGGCACCGCTGCATCGGCTCGGCGNAGAACAATGGCAGAAGGCCAAACGCAAGGCAGCTGAACAGATCCGTGATGTAGCTGCCGAGTTGCTCAACATTTACGCGCGGCGTGAGGCAAAGCCAGGCTTCGAGTTCCCTGAGCCTGAGGACGCTTATTTCCAGTTTGCAGCAGCCTTTCCTTTCGAAGAAACACCTGATCAGCAGCTTGCGATCGAGCATGTGATTTCTGACATGACCCGTCCCCGCGCAATGGANCGGCTAATTTGTGGCGATGTTGGTTTTGGCAAAACCGAGGTAGCTATGAGAGCTGCATTCATCGCTGTCAACTCGGCTAAGCAGGTGGCAGTTTTGGTACCGACNACGCTGCTGGCACAGCAACACGGNGAAACTTTCCGCGACCGCTTCGCAGACAGCCCAGTCACGATCGACGTTATCTCTCGCTTCCGCACCAAATCCGAAATCACCCGTATCGGCGAACGCCTAGCCGCGGGCACACTCGACATCGTTGTTGGCACCCATGCACTGATCCAAGACGGCCTGGCTTTCAAAGACCTNGGGTTACTAATTGTCGACGAGGAACACCGCTTCGGTGTAAGCCAGAAAGAGCGCATCAAGTCACTGCGGGCTGACGTGGACATCCTGACGATGACCGCGACTCCTATTCCCCGCACGCTGAATCTTGCACTCAACGGTATGCGCGATCTGACAATCATTTCAACGCCTCCGGCCCGGCGCTTGTCGATTCGAACCTTTGTCCGTGAGTCCCAGGATGGGCTGATCCGTGAGGCTATTTCCCGCGAACTGATGCGGGGCGGACAGGTCTATTACCTGCACAACGAGGTTAAGACCATTGAGCGCACCGCGCAGAAAATCCAGGAGCTGGNACCGGAAGCGCGTATTGGCATCGGCCATGGCCAGATGCGAGAGCGAGAGCTTGAGCAGGTTATGAGCGCGTTCTACCACAAGCGCACGAACATACTGGTCTGCACAACGATCATCGAAACCGGCATCGACATCCCCAACGCCAACACCATCATTATGGATCGGGCCGACAAATTTGGTCTCGCACAGATACACCAGCTGCGCGGCCGGGTTGGTCGTTCCCACCACCAGGCCTACGCCTATCTACTTACGCCACACCCGAAGGCAATGACGAGCGACGCAGTCAAGAGGTTGGATGCAATCGCCGACGCTGCGGACCTTGGCGCAGGATTCGTACTTGCAACTCACGATCTTGAAATCCGCGGCGCAGGCGAGCTACTCGGGGATGAACAAAGTGGAAACATGCAGACGGTCGGCTTCACGCTGTACATGGAAATGCTGACCCGCGCGGTCAACGCCATCAAAGACGGCAAAACCCCCAACCTCGACCGGCCGCTAAGGGAAGGCACCGAGATCAATCTACACCTGCCCGCACTNTTGCCCGAGTCGTACCTGCCGAACGTACACAGCCGACTTGTGCTCTACAAACGCATCTCCAACGCTGAAGACGAAGACATGCTCTCGGACCTNCAGGCAGAGATGATTGATCGTTTTGGTCAGTTGCCCGAGGCGGCCAAGACGCTGCTNCGCATTACGCGGTTAAAACTCGCCGCCGAGCCGNTAGGTATCAGTCGCATCGACTTCGGCGATGAGGGCGGCAAGATCGAGTTCACTGAAGACACGCCGGTCGATCCCGGCTCTGTAGTCGCGCTCGTGCAATCGGAGCCCCATCGTTACAAGCTACGCAACGGGAATCAGCTCGCAGTCAGNGAGACGATGGCAAAAGCCGAGACCCGNTTTCAAAAAGCCGGNGCGCTGCTGAAACGCCTGGCAGAGATCGCCCCCGGGGCNCACGCAAGCGCATGAAGCATCGCAATCTCCTCAATTCCCTGCTGCTTGCAGTTTGTATGTCGCCACCAGCACTTGCGGCCGACGACCCCTGGTATCGCATCGAGGTTGTGTTTTTTGCCTACGCAAAGTCGCCAACGAGCGCAGAAACCTGGGGTCNGCACCAACGCAGCTATCCGGAGAGCCTGGTTGCGATCGCGCGCGGAGAACCGCGCCCACAGAATTACGCGCAACTTACCGAGTTGGTGGGACACAGGCAGCTGTTCACANAGAGTGCGCTGGAAANCACAATCAGCGCGCCTTCCCCTCGGACCTTTTTGTTTGAGTCGGAAAGCCGTTTTTATGANGAGACCACGGGCACCCTNCAGCGCGTGCGCGAGTCAGGTCTCGNCNGCGCGGAGAACCGCGTGCAGGCAGATCCAGACGAGAAAATCGATCCCAGCACAGACGCCTCGACCATGGATATGGAGACGGCCAGAGCATTGCTCGCCGAGCCGCGACCCAACCCATGGCGTCAGCTCGCCGAGGAAGAAAAGCAACTGCACCGCACGGCACAGTCTTTACAGCGCTCCCGCCACTATCGATTGCTGGACCACATGCTCTGGACGCAACCAATATCTCATCGGAACGGCAGGAAGCAGTCGTTGCATGCGGCCGTCTTGATCGAGACCGGAGGGCGTTTCGATGATCTTTATGAGTTGTCAGGTACTCTCACGTTCACTCGTTCACGCTACCTGCACGTCAACGCTGATCTAACCTGGACCGCCTTTGCGCCTACGAGCGTCGGTATCCCGGGATTGGCTCCGGCGGAACTCAGCCCCCAAGACATGAAGGGGCATGAAGACCTCGTAGCGTGGGAAGCGGCGCTTGGCAGCCACGCACCCGAAGGGTTCGCCCACCTGCAGGTCAGCCAGCGCCTGAACAAGGGAGATGTGCACTACGTGGACCATCCATGGTTTGGGATGCTGATACACATCGAGGACTACGAGCCAGCACGGACTGAATGACGCTTGGATACGTGGAAACCTCTACGCAGATGATGCACCGATCGCGGTGGTGATGAGCGTGCGTGCACGCTCAACGCCCGTTTCCAGGGCCGCAGCAATGCCCGGAAGATCGATGGTCTCCCCGTCCAGCCCGGCTGCCTTGTTAACCACCACGGAGATCCCCACGTAGTCAATCCGACGCTCACGCGCGAGAGCTGCCTCTGGCATCGCCGTCATGCCCACAACCGTACAGCCATCGGCACCCATACGGCGAATCTCTGCGGCTGTCTCGAGCCGCGGTCCCTGCATGCATCCGTACACACCTTCCGGTCGCACCACCCCAGCAGGCAGTACGTTCGAAGCATCGATCAAATTCTCGCGTAGGCCACGCGTAAACGGGTATGTGAAGTCAATATGATGAATCGAGTCATCAAAGAAGGTGTGGCTACGCCCCCACGTGTAGTCAATGATCTGATCAGGAACAACCAGATCAGCGAGGGCCAGCGTCGGGTCGATACTGCCAACCGCATTAATCGCGTAGATTTGGCGAACTCCAAGGTCAGCCATCGCCTCGATCAGCGCGCGGTAGTTGATGCTGTGCGGCGGTAGTCGCGGAGGATAGCCATGGCGGCACGCGAACACGACGGGGACACCATTAAGCTCACCCTTAAGAATCTCGACCTGACCCCATCGGCTGCAGGCAATGCCGCTCTCACGTGAGGAAAGCGCCGGGAAATCAGCTAAACCAGTTCCACCGATCAGCCCAATCAAGCTTTATCCCTCACATCGATCGATGGTTCATCAGACTGCCGTTTTGTAATGCGGTCAACCATACTTGCCATACATCCGATCGGTTCAGTTATTCCTCAGTGTGAAGGGGATTGTACAGCCACAGCGGTAGTAGCACTGACATTAGCCACCAGCAGCGGTCCAACGGCACCGTCAGTGCTAGCGTTAAATGCAGATACCGCAGAAGCCATACTCATCTGTGTGCTGCTCGACGCGGCCAAGACATCGCCNCCCGTCGCGATGAGGCTGGTTGCCGAGGGTGCGCCCGTAGCTTCTGCATCGGCACTTGCAATCATTACCGAATTAGTCGTGCCAACCCTTTGAAAATCAAGAATCCTTAAACTGGGAGTATTTCCAGTTCAAATTAGCTCCCCCGCGGGGCCTTTACAGGGCACGTATGTGGTCCAAGTTTCGGTACATTTCTCGAAGGTCCATACCGTAGCCGAACACATAGAGATCCGGGCAGGTCAGGCCCACCAGCGCAGGCCGAGAGGCCACCGCTGGCCGATCGAGGTCCTTTTCCAACAACACGCAGCTCAGTTGCTCGGCAACACCCTCATCGTCGAGCCATGCTTGAATCGCGGCCAGCGTCTTACCTTCATCATAGATATCGTCGACCAGCACGACNCGACAGCCTCGTAATGAAGCCTGCGGCCTGGCAAGCCAANGNAGCTCGCCACCAGTCTCCTGCCGATAGCGAGCGACCCGCAGGGTCTCTACGCGCAGTCGCCCCCGCAGATGGCGCATGAGGTCAGTGGCAAAGGGCATACCGCCGTTCAATACCACGAGCAACGTCCATTCCGCCTCCGGTACCGCGTCCAGCACTTGCTGCAGCAAGGCCGCAACCCGCGTCGTGGCCGCCGCGATCTCCTTTGCAGAAAACACCACATTGCCAGGNAGGGAGTTCATCAAGGGGCCAACTCACCTTTAACGCCAGTCTTTCTCACAGATCTCCGGTCTCCGGCCAGTTCCGGCTCCCCGAAGCCCCGCAAATGTACGGTCGACGTCGGGAACGCCATCTCGGCCCCGTGGCCGGCGATGATGTCCATGACCTGCAGCAGGATATCTTCTTTAATTTCGTGAAAACGGACCCACTCCGTGGTCCTAGTAAATGTATAGATGAAAAAGTCCAGCGAAGATGGCCCATACGCGTCGAAATTAACTATTAGCGTACGCTCCTGGTCGATCTCTGGGTGTGCTCGCAGCATCGCCCGCACGTCCGCAACGATGGNNTGCACCTTCACCGCATCGTCGTAGCGCAGGCCGATNGTCTCAAAGATCCTGCGGTTGCGCATGCGCGAAGGATTCTCGACCGCGATAGTCGCGAAAATCGAATTGGGGACATACAGCGGGCGCTGATCGAAGGTCCTGATCTCAGTCAGCCGCCAACCAATGCTCTCGACCGTGCCCTCAATCTCCCGATCTGGCGAGCGCACCCAGTTGCCGACAACGAAGGGCCGGTCAAGATAGAGCATGAGACCCCCAAAGAAGTTCGCAAGCAGATCCTTGGCAGCAAAACCCACGGCAATCCCGCCGATACCCCCGAATGCAAGGATGCCCGAGACCGATAACCCAAGCGTCTGCATGATTGTCAGCGCACCGGAGATCGCAACCGAGACCCGCAGCAACCGGCCAATTGCGTTCGCTGTCGTCACATCCGCGCCCGAGTGGATGAATCCCGCCTCCGCCTCACGGACAAACTGCCAGAGACAAAGTGTGGCGATTGCGACGATGGCGACGTAACGTACCGGGTCTATCAATTGCGCCAGGTCGGTGTCCGTTCCGAAGCTCATGACCTCGGCTGCCCAGGCTAGGCCAATAACCCAGATAAGGAGAGCAACCGGGCGCCGCACCGAGTTGAGCAACGCGTCATCCCATATGGTCCGTGTGCGGGCAATCTTGGCCTCGAGGCGTTTGAAGAACCGCTTCGCAAGGTAGTTTGTGAGCATGGTCGCAAAGACAATGCTGAATACAGTGATGACCACCGGATCCCTAAAAACGTCGAGCACGTCGCTCTGCATAATGCTTCCCCTATCAGTCCTGACGTACCCGGTGCCTGCTTGCCGCTGTCNTCNCGCTCGGCGTCANAGCAAAGCTGATTGCAGTCTTTCGCATCAGAAACACCGTANAACCTNAATTTTNAGCAAGTCCACGTTCTGTACCAGGCTCTTTTTGTTGNCAGGATCACACAAAGTCAGCAGCAGATCTGCAACNCTGGTCAACACCGGCGCCATGCCCCAGTCACACGTCGNGCCTTCCAGANCAACCTTCCANTGATCCGCCCGNCGAGTTGACGCTTCAAGCAGCATCGACTGGTCGCTGATTCCGTATTCAACAGNGCCTTTGNCGCGGCGGTCAGTCTCCAGACCCTTTGCCGTATCGTCAGNCAAGGCCAACGCCCGAAAACAGCACGGANAANAACGGGCCCAACGCAGCCAACGCTCGANCGGATGCCGCCTTTAGGAATACGCTGNCTNTATTCACACCTGNCCCTCCGATGCATGCCGAATCTTAGCGGATGCAGGCTTGCGACAGAACCGGGACTGTATATAATCCCATAACTGTACAAAAAAACAGCTACTACCGAGTCTTCCATGAACAAACTCACCCAGCGNCAGAGTCAGGTACTCGACTTCATCAAGTCGTATATCGAAGAGACCGGTTACCCTCCCACACGTGCAGACATAGCCGCAGAACTTGGGTTCAAGAGTCCGAACGCTTCGGAAGAACACCTCAAGGCACTGGCGCGCAAGGGTGCTATCGAAATGATCCCTGGTACTTCCAGGGGTATCAAGCTGCCCGAATCCGCCGGGATCCCAATAGTCGGCAGGGTGGCAGCCGGCAATCCGATCCTTGCTGAAGAGCACATCGAAGATCACTGCGATATGCCACCCACCCTCTTCAGCCCGACAGCAGATTATTTTCTCCGCGTACGCGGAGAAAGTATGGTCAACTGCGGCATTCTTGACGGGGACTTACTCGCAGTCCATCGGACAATCGACGTCCACAACGGCGATATCGTGGTTGCGCGTATAGAGGATGAGGTGACCGTCAAGCGTCTTAAAAGGCATCGCTCCAAGTATCTTCTCTCGCTCCTCCCAGAAAACAACGACTACGCTCCAATCGAAGTAGACCTAAGAGAGTCGAACTTTGCGATCGAGGGACTGGGCGTCGGTGTGCTACGACGTTGATGTGAAACATGGTCACCCGTTACGGACGCCCGATCCCAGGAAAGCCGAGAGATCTTCCTAGACCCATCAACAGCCAACCGGGCCCGCCAAGAGCCATTCAGCCGGATCGTCTTCAGCTAGCAGGGAGCCGTCAACCAAAAAGATCCTCAGCCAACGAAGACCTTAATCTAATTAGCATGCCTGGACCTCAGCCCCGTGACATGGCTGGAGGCCGCGAAACTGCTGCCTCGATGTAAGCCGACGCAAACACTGAGTTCATTCAGCTGGCACTCGCAAAAGCTTGCGCTATGCTTCAGCAACAGCCTTCGGCCGCACCTTGCGTTTTGCCTTTGTCTTCGATTTGGCCCTCTTCTTGGGTCTCGGCTTCGTTTCGGAAACCTGCCACTCACCATTGACATAGTCAGCACGCCAGCCTGACTGCTTGCCGTCAACCTCAGACGTCACGTAGTGCTCTCTGGTCTTGCGTGCAAAACGGATCAGGGTTCGCCGCCCTGCGCTGTCCTCAACAGGCGCCGTGGAAAGGAACTTATACTTGGGGTCGATTTCATTCTGGTGCGGAATAAGCTCATCAACAAACGGTGCACGCGTCTCTCGGTTCTTGGGGAATTGACTTGCCGCCAGGAAAATCCCCGCAGCTCCATCGCGCAGAATATAGGTGTCGTCAACCTTCTCACAACGCAATTCCGGCATGGCCACCGGGTCCATCTTTGGTGGTGCCACCTCACCATTGCGCAGGAGCTTACGAGTGTTTTTGCAGTCTTCCCCGGTGCAGCCCATGTACTTGCCAAAACGCCCGGTCTTCAACTGCATGGTGGCGCCGCACTTGTCGCACTCGATCGTTGGGCCGTCGTAACCCTTGATTTTAAACTCGCCACGCTCAATCTCGAATACCTCACAATCCGGATTGTTGCCGCACACATGCAGNTTACGCTCCGAGTCTATGAGAAAACTCTCCATGGCGGTGTCGCACTTTGCGCAGCGATGCTTGGTGCGCANGATTCGCGACTCTTCTTCATCGTCACCATCAACACTCACCACCTCGTCGCCCGGCACAAGATTGATAGTCGACTTGCAGCGCTCCTTTGGGGGCAGCGAGTAGCCTGAGCAGCCGAGAAAGACGCCGGTACTGGCGGTACGAAGCTGCATCGGGCGACCACATTGCGGACAAGGAATGTCGGTCATGGTTGGCTCGTTCGCGCGCATGCCCTCGTCGGACTGGGCCCGTTCGAGCTTCGACTCGAAGGCGCCATAGAACTGATCCAACAATGATGTCCAATTCACATCACCCTCTGAGACCTCGTCGAGCGACTCCTCCAATCCGGCAGTAAAACCGTAGTCCATCAGGTCGTCAAAGCTCTCCATGAGCCGATCCGTAACCACGTCGCCAATCTTCTCGGCATAGAATCGCCGGTTGCGTAGCGTCACATAACCTCGATCCTGGATTGTGGTAATAATTGACGCATACGTTGAGGGACGGCCAATGCCGCGTTTCTCAAGTTCACGCACGAGACTGGCCTCACCGTAGCGAGGCGGCGGCTTGGTGAAGTGCTGGGATGGCANCAATTCTTCAAGCTTCAGCACCTGACCCGCGGTGTAGTCGGGCAGTGTCGTGTCGTCGTCACCGCGCCCAGCTGGCGGCTGTGCCCGCGTGTAGCCATCAAATCGAAGGATGCGGCCGCGTACCCGCAGCTCCATATTAGCGGCGCTGATTAGAACGGTTGTCGACGTATAGCGTGCAGGTGGCATCTGACAAGCAACAAACTGCCGCCAGATCATNTCGTAGAGGCGTTCGGCATCGTATTCAACACCTTTGAGCGAACCAGGCTCAGCCGTTACATCCGAAGGCCTGATCGCCTCATGTGCCTCCTGCGCGCCCTCCTTACTCGAGTAAACGCGCGGCTCTTCCGGCAGGTACTCAGCGCCGTAATTGATAGCAATCAGATCCCTGCAGGAGGCCACAGCCTCCTGCGACAGATTAGTCGAATCCGTACGCATGTAGGTGATATGGCCCGCTTCGTACAAACGCTGGGCAAGCATCATTGTTTTCTTAACCCCGAATCCCAGACGGGTGCTCGCAGCCTGTTGCAGGGTTGATGTTATGTAGGGCGCCCCAGGCCGCGTGCTGGTCGCGCGGTCATCGCGGCTCAGCACGACATAAGTTGCACCCTCCAACAAGTCGAGCGCTTCCTGAGTCTGCGCCTGGTTAACGGGACGAAAGCTTTCCCCGGCCTTCTTGGTCACCTGAAACCGCACACGCGCTGCACCAGCCTGCTCGGCCAGATCCGCATAGACTTCCCAGTACTCCTCCGGGATGAAAGCCCTGATTTCCCGTTCGCGTTCCACCAGCAATCGAACCGCAACCGACTGCACCCGTCCTGCTGACAGGCCGCGGGCAATCTTTGCCCATAGAAGCGGTGAGACCATGTAGCCGACAACCCGGTCGAGAAAACGCCTTGCCTGCTGAGCATTGACCATGTTCATGTCAATTTCGCCAGGGTCGGCAAATGCGTCGTTGATCGCCTTTTTCGTGATCTCATTGAATACGACCCGCCGATACCGGTTCGGGTCACCGCCAATTGCTTCACGCAGATGCCAGGCTATGGCTTCACCTTCCCGGTCCAGATCGGTAGCAAGGAAGATCTCATCTGCGTTGCGGGCGAGTTTGCGCAGCTCAGTGACCACTTTCTCTTTGCCAGGCAGCACCTCGTAGTTCGCACGCCAATCCTTGGCAGGATCAATCCCCATACGATTGACCAACTGCGCGCGGGCTTTCTTGCGCCGGTGTTCAGCTTTCTTCGCCGGAGACATCTTGCGCGTCTTGGCGGCTTCCTTCGCTCTCGCGTTGGCGTCAACCGGCTTGGCATTGCCGCTGGTAGGCAAGTCACGGATGTGGCCAACCGACGACTTCACGATGAAATCGTTCCCAAGATACCGGTTGATCGTCTTCGCCTTGGCAGGCGACTCGACGATGACAAGCGATTTACCCATATGTCTCTTCGTCCTATCTCTCTTTCATTGCGTGATACACCCCTTGCAACCAACCCAATCGGTTGTCGCAGGTGTATGTAACGCCTGGATTACACTAGCCGAACATCGGCCCNCGGCTGTCGCTGCCGCCCTTTTTCACGATCAAACGCAAATAGGTCCGTTGTCAATAGCGCGCTTCNCCACCTTCGACCGATGGTCTGAAGACCATCGCGCCGGCCGCATCCTGAAGGAAACGAACCACTGTGTCGAAGGATTCCTCATTTCGTTCATGCCAGTAGACCGACACAACAAACATATGTTCCCCTACCTGAACAACGTCATCAGGCAGTCCGGGNAGGGCCTCAATGACCNGTGCTCGCAACGCAGCCAGGTCCTCTCCAGCCATAAGCGACAGCTCGACCCACCCTGCAGGCAAGCCCTCCTCGGCAGCACCAGACACACGGNCAAATGNCCAAGCCGGATGCTCACGCTTACGCCAGTCATTGGGCCTCGATCGGGGACGTTGCCAGCCAGTAATCGGTATTCTGCGCTCNAGCTGACGCCCGCTTGCCGAGATGTAGCGTTCGGGATCCGGGTCAGGATCTTCAATTGTTGTTATCGAGACATTGATTCCCGCAGCCCGCGCGGCGACCCGCATCCTCGCCTGCTGGCGCTGTCGCGCATTGGGCAGGATCGCAAACAAGGGCGCGACCACCAGCGCAAAGACCGCAACGATGATCAGCCAGTTCATNTAGTCACCCCATACTCGGAAAGGCGGCACTTCCAGGAANCTACAAGACTCACCAGACCGAGGACAACCCGGTTGTNGATTTGGGCNGCACCGCACGATTGCGCTGGTGTTAAGATNATNNTCATTNGTGCTANGGACTGATGCACATGGNTGAATACTCGCACATTCTGGTCGCGCTCGACCTCACCGACGAGTCNCGGCAGGTTGCGCAGCGCGCGCAAGTTCTAGCGAAAGCGTACGACTCCAAGTTGAGCTGCGTTCACGCGATCGAACCGCTGAGCTTCGCCTACGGTGGCGATATACCGATGGACCTTTCGACTATCCAGGANCAGATTCAGCANACNGCCAGAAACCACCTTGGCGAGTTTGCCCGAACGCTAGGNATCGCCGAGGAAGATCAGCATCTGATTTTCGGGCGACCTGAAACCGAGATCGATGCCGTTGCCCAGCAGATCGAAGCAGATCTGATAGTCGTCGGCAGCCATGGCCGCCACGGCATTGCGCTGATTCTGGGCTCTACCGCCAACGGTGTGCTGCACGGTGCGCCATGTGACGTACTCGCGGTACGCGTTGGGGACTGAGCGCCGCTCGAAACGCTGATGACCGCGCGGTTCNANCCTTAGCCCAGCGTTAGCATGAAACTGCTTTTGANCCTATTNCTAATTCCTCTGCTCGCACTGGCAGAGGACAATCCGCGTCGAGGCACGAACTGGTCTGACGCTGCAATCCCAACGGCCGAAGCGCTCAATCGCTACGCGGAGCGCAAACTCTATGAAGAACTGAAGCGACTCATCCAGATAGGCCAGCATGCACGCTATGCNGAGCGGCGGGTCGCGCTGATCGACTACCCTCTGTATCCGTATCTCGAGTATACCTACCACGCGTACAGGCTNTCGCGGCTGAAGCCAGAGCAACTCAGAGAGTTCGCCGANANCTGGCCGGATACCCCGTTGCCNCGCCTGCTGCGCNGTTCATGGCTGCGCTACCTTGNCATACGCGGCAACTGGCCGATGCTGGCACAACACTACGACCCGTCACACAGCAACGACACGCTGGCGTGTCAGTATGCAAACAGTCTCTACCGGACGGGTCAGATAGAGGCAGCCCACTCAGCCACAGCCCGCCTCTGGCTGAGTGGCACATCCCAGCCAGACGCTTGCGACGCACCGTTCAAACTATGGCGGGACGCAGGCCAGTTAAGCTCTGCTATGGCCTGGGAGCGCTTCGCCCTCGCGCTGGAAGCAAACCAGTATAAGCTCGCGAGTTACCTAGTGCGGTTCCTGCACAAAGACAAACGCGGGCTCGCCAACCGATTCCGTGAGGTACACCAGCGGCCTACGCGAATCCGCAGCTTCAAGCGCTACGCGGCTGACGGCGAACAAGAACGACGGATGATCCTGCATGCGCTGCGACGCCTGGCTCGCAAAGACGCCCCTGCCGCCTACAATGCGCTAAGAACCTATGAGAAATCACATGCGTTTACAGCGGCAGAGTTGCGAGACACCTATGTCTATGTCGGCAAACGCCTTGCGCTCGACTTTGCCGGCGAAGCGCTGATCTACGATGTCCCTATCGATGACGAGACCGACACCGGCCTGATCGAGGCCCGGCTTCGATACGCCCTGCGGCAGCAGGACTGGAGCGAGGTGTTAGTCAGCTTGCATCGGCTGCCCCAGGCCAAAGCGGATTCCAACCGTTGGCGGTACTGGCGCGCACGCGCACTGCTTGAATCAGAAGAGAATGCCGATCGTGCAAGCGGTATCGGAGTCTTGGCAGAATTGGCACAGCTCCGTTCCTTTTACGGCTTTCTGGCAGCCGATCTGCTCAACCAGCCATACGAATTCGGCCACGAACCCAAGAACTTCGCTGCNGATGANATCGAGCGAGTGCGACTGCTGCCAGGTATCCAGCGCGCATTTGAGCTTCTTGCAACCGACTCGCCGGTACATGCACGGCGCCAATGGCAGCACACGACACTGTCGCTAACGCCACGGCAGCAGGAGATCGCCGCCCACACCGCGCGGTCCTGGGGTTGGCATGAGCGCGCCATTCGTTCGATGATCGATGCCGAAGCGTGGAACGATCTTGAGGTGCGCTTTCCACTCGCCTATCGCGAGGCGTTTACCTATCACTCGACCCGCGAAAACATCCCGCTGAGNTGGGCCTTTGCCGTCACCCGACAGGAAAGCGCCTTCATGGCCGACGCGCGTTCAAGCTCCGGCGCTGGGGGTTTGATGCAACTCATGCCCGCAACGGCAAAGCTGGTCGCAGGCAAGATCGGNCTGAANTTGGTGGCCAAAACACAGGTCAATCAACCAGAGACCAACATAAGGCTGGGTACGACTTACCTCGGGCAGATGTTGCGCCGTTTCGACAACAACCGGATCGTAGCATCNGCGGCCTACAACGCGGGTCCAGCACGAGCCGCGCGGTGGTACGACGCGAGCGTTCCACTGGACATCTGGATCGAGACCATGCCCTTCAGCGAAACGCGCGACTACGTACAAAATGTAGCGGTTTTTGCCGCAATCTACGCCGAACGAATGGGCGAGCAGCAGCCCCTGATATATGCTCACGAATACTCCGGNTTTGCACCTGGCTCGCCACCCACGCTCCGCCAGCAGGCGACGCAGGCTAAGTCAGCGCCCGTGCAGGCGCGCAGCTCCGCATGTTTCAAATCTGGCTCCGTGATCCGCGNAGCAGCCGCTATCCAAACCGNCTTCCANTGCCCTACCGACCAGNGCACAGGCACAAANGCAGCCAACTGCTGTCCCTCATCTATCCTGATGTTGAGCATGGCTCGTGAGGAGCCTCTGTCGCTATGCAACAGTCGGTGCTGACGACGTTCCAACAAGCACGCCATCATGAACTCCACCTGTAAGCCGCCGGACGGGCCGTCTATTTCGACAAGAATCGGTTTGTGATCACGGTGCTGGAAGACGTCGCGATTGGCGCTGCTCTGGTTGAATCCACCAGAGGCTTGGTTGCACAACGGCACCATCGCGCTCGACCATCTCATCGTGCCACCCGAGACTGAGGCAGTGCTGGAACTGCTCAGCCGGCTATAGAACCAGGCCATCAGCACCGAGGACCTGGAATAGGTTATCGCCAGGGATCTCGTACTCAGCATTCGCCCGCTCCGGCATGTCAACTCGTCTTTGCATCGATGGACGAGCAAGATCGCCTCGTTGCAATGCGCTATTACCTCTTTCGGAAACCGGCAGATTCGCAGTNTCACGAGCTTGCTGGTTCTTACCAATCTTTCGGGTAAGCCCAATGCGCTAAAAAGCCAGACCATCGTGCGCGCCAAAATATGCAAAGCAATGGAGGCATGCTTAGATGCAGAGAATCCGTTGTGCACGCGAGTCGCCTTATACTTCACGGCTTTTGAAGCACCGGACACTGCGTTGGAACTCATCGACATCGGCGTCAACCTCACCCACGAGAGTTTTGAGCCTGATCTCCCTGAAGTACTCACCCGCGCCAGACAGGCAGGCGTGCAGCGACTTGTGGTAACAGGAGCTGACATCGAGGGCAGTCGAGCAGCGCTGGAGCTTGCCAACAGCCACGACACTCTGTGGGCGACTGCGGGTATTCACCCACACTATGCGGAGCAGACTAACCAAGGAGTCNTAACCGAGCTCGAAGGATTGCTGCAGGCCCCCAGAGCCGTCGCNGTGGGNGAGACCGGTCTNGATTTTTTTCGCGANCTGTCACCCCGTTCGGTACAGGAGGCATCTTTCGAGGCTCACCTCGATCTTGCCGCCCGCTCCGGACTACCGATGTTTTTGCATGAGCGCGACGCGCATGCAAGATTTGCAGCCATGCTCCGCGCACGCAGACAAGAGTTGGGCCCCGTCGTTGTACATTGCTTTACTGGCTCCGCCGAGGCACTGCACAACTACCTTGATCTCGATTGCCATATTGGGATTACCGGCTGGATCTGTGATGAACGCCGGGGCACTCATCTGCAGTCGCTCGTCAATGACATCCCGTCGGCCCGACTTCTGTTGGAAACAGACGCGCCCTATCTGATGCCGCGTACGATCCGCCCAAAACCAAGAACCCGCCGCAACGAGCCAGCACATCTCGCGCACCTCGCGGAATTCGTCGCCAGTCTTCGGAACACCAGTGCGGTCGAGCTTGCCGACACCACAACCGCCAATGCCGAACAGTTCTTTGGNCTGCGCGAGGTCACCTAATGCAGCTGCGCTTCTACACAACCAGTGGCTGCCACCTCTGCGAGGACGCCTGGGCACTTCTGCAGCGCTGGGCACACGAGCACGCTGTGCCGCTAGACGTGGAGGCTATTGAGATTGCTGAGGACGAGGCATTGATGGCGCGGTACGGCATCCGCATCCCGGTTATTGCAGACGCAAATGGCGAACTTGACTGCCCGTTTGGTGAGGCAGAGCTGAATGCCTTCCTGAATCGCGGCCGAGCTAGGTAGAATTCCNCCNAGCAGAGTTTGGATCCTTACAGATGACCAGCATCGCCCCTTACGGAACCTGGGACTCTCCGGTCACCACCGAGTTGCTCGNGTCGCAGNGCATTTCANTCGCGGGCGCATTACGACGTCCGGAAGGCTTGTATTGGCTGGAGGGACGTCCAACCGAGAATGGCCGCCTTACCATCGTACACAAACCTGCTGGCGGCGAACCCCGCGATCTGCTGCCACCACCCTGGAATGCGCGTTCCAGGGTCCACGAGTATGGTGGCGGCGCCTGGCTTATAGACGACGCCGGGGTTTTTTTCGTGAATTTTACCGATCAGCAGATCTACTTTCTGGACGCCAGCACGGATGCCGAGCCACGGGCGCTCACTCAGGCGCCTAGTACACGGTTTGCGGACATGGTCGTGGACGCCTCCAGAAACAGGTTGGTNGCNGTCGCTGAGGTCCATGCCGATGGTGCTCCTGAACCCGCAAATTCCATTGTCGCGATCGACCTCGCAGATGGCTCGGTGACTCCATTAGTCACAGGGCACGATTTTTACGCCGCACCGAGGNTGGACCCCACGGNCAAACAGCTCGCNTGGCTAGCCTGGAANCACCCCAATATGCCCTGGGACGGCACCACTTTGTCGCTAGCATATGTGGAACCGGATGGGGCAATCTCACATGTCAGAGTTGTCGCAGGTGATGTTTCAACTTCGATACAGCANCCCCAATTTGGCCCAGNCGNGCAGCTTTGTTTCGTATCGGATGCAAGCGGGTGGTGGAACCTTTATGCCTTTGAACATGGCGAGGCGCGCCCGCTCCACCCGTTAGAGTCTGAGTTTGGTGGCCCACAGTGGGGACTGGGGCTGAAGACGTGGGACTTCGCCGGACCCGATCACATCGTCTGTGTCATAACCGATAACAGCACAGACAGCCTGGCACGACTGGAACTCGCGACGGGACATCTCGAACGCTTGGAGACAGGCTGCAACTCGATCGGCACAATATCCGCCGATGCAACAGGCCTGGTTTATACTGGAGCCGCNGCCGACTCGTTTNCTGCCGTTCGTGCGCAGAACTGGAACGAGTCAACCGCCCGAATTGTCCGTGCTGCCGCGGAAGTTGAGCTACCCCCGGAAACCATTGCGCAGCCGCAGGCGGTGAGCTACGAAACAGGGGATGGTTCGACTGCACATGGCTTCTACTATGCGCCCGCCAACGCAGACTTTGCCGGTCCCGAAGGTGAACGTCCGCCTCTGCTGGTTATGACGCANGGTGGCCCTACCGCGGCGGCCAGCCCAAGTCTGTCACTAGCAACGCAATACTGGACCAGCCGCGGTATTGCGGTTCTCGATGTGAATTACCGTGGCAGCACCGGCTACGGCCGCGCATACAGGGACAGCCTCAAGGCCGGGTGGGGCGTGCGGGACGTCGAAGATGCTGCCCACGGNGCAACGTATCTTGCTGATGCCTGCCTCGTCGACTCGGCGCGACTTATCATCCGTGGCGGCAGTGCCGGCGGCTACACCACACTCGCCGCACTCGCCTTCACGGATGTATTCAAAGCCGGTGCGAGCCTCTACGGTATTGGTGACCTTGAGGCGCTAGCGCGCGANACACACAAGTTTGAGTCCCGATACCTCGACGGCCTGGTAGGGCCCTACCCCGACGCAAAGGACATCTACGTCGCACGTTCACCCATCCATCACGTCGCCTGCCTCGAATGCCCCACTATCTTTCTGCAGGGCCTGGAAGACAAAATCGTGCCACCCAACCAGGCCGAAGCAATGGTTGCTGCGCTCGACCAAAAAGGAATTCCNGTCGCCTACGTCCCCTTTGAAGGTGAACAACATGGCTTTCGCAAGGCTGAGAACATCAAGCGTGCGCTGGACGCTGAACTGTACTTTTATGGCAAGGTTTTTGGCTTCAACCCTGCTGACGCCATTGACCCTGTAACTATCAAAAACCTCGATCGAAGCTGAAGCGGTCCCGGTCCCTCCGGTATCCAAAGCGCAGTTTTGAAACCCGTCCCAACCGAGACTCGAGGCTAGCCCATCGAACCTCACCTGATGAATTGGGGCTCTACTAGGTGTCGACACTGTAGCGATGTTGCAGTTTGTACACGAANGCAGGTACACGCGCCCATTTCGATGAGCTCGATCCGACAGTACGCGAGCGTGATCGGATCAGGCTTGTGGGCGTGTTCAAAAGCGATGGAACTCTTCCGGGAGTTGCGTTCAAACCCCACTGCCGGCTTTGCTTGCTAGGGCCACAACAGAACCATGTTGTTGCTTTCCGGGAGTGCGCGCGACCAATTCAATGTTTCTGCACATGCGCCTCAACGCACCCAACTTCCTGATTCTGGATTAACCAAAGAATCACATTGATGTCGCCANCAACGCGTCGTTGGAAACTCAGCTCGACGAGGTCAATGCAACGCTAATCATCGCGTCACACAAAAGGTGCTACTTACACACGGTAGCAACGCGCTTCGTGCTCATAGCGAACGGCTATATGACTGAGAACGACCGCACCGAAAGACGCGACATAAAAACACTCGCTGCCGGGCACCGTCTTCAACAAAAGTAACCAATCCCGACATTGTGACTCCGAGAGGGGCCAACGAAACCAGGGAGGTCACGGAGATTCCTCCAAAGAAACGTTGCATGAGTGGCTGATCAAACTCGAAACACTCCTCGAGGCCGACCACGCCCGTAAGCCGTAGTTCCGGAAGCCCATCCGCCAAGCGGCCTGGTACTCCGCGATCGCGAGTCTTCACGATCAACTGCACTAACCTGTGCTAACACCGGACCGCGCATTGCGCGGCCTGGAGGCACCCCGCTATGATCGCGCGAATCATACGCGGCGCAAGAGGCCTGCATGTCATCCACACTCATAGACGGCCTGTGTTTCGGCGAAGGGCCTCGCTGGCACGAAGGCGCTCTCTGGCTCTCTGATATGCACGCAAGAGAGGTTCTACGCATCACAGAAGATGGCGGGCGAGAAACGATCGTCAGCGTCCCAGGATGGCCCTCCGGGCTTGGCTGGCTGCCAAACGGCGATTTGCTCATTGTCGCCATGACCGAACGCCGACTGTTACGTTACGACGGCTCGCAACTGACCGAACACGCCGACCTTTCTGCGCTGGCATCGTTCCACTGCAACGATATGGTGGTAGATTCTGAAGGCCGCGCCTGGGTCGGCAACTTTGGCTTTGACATCTTTACCCAAAGTGCCGAGCGTCGAGNCGCCGAGCTGATCCGGGTCGATCCCGACGGGGCCGCTGAAGTGGTGGCAGAAGATCTCGCCTTTCCAAATGGCACGGTGATTACCCCGGACGGCAAAACGCTGATTGTGGGCGAGACCATGGGCGCAAGGCTGACTGCGTTCGACATTACGGGGAACGGCAGTCTGACTAACCAGCGCACCTGGGCCAGCCTGGAAACAGCCGCACCGGACGGCATCTGTCTCGACAAGGCAATGGGTATCTGGGTTGCTTCACCCCCAACCAACGAGGTTTTGCGCGTACTCGAAGGCGGCAAGGTCACCGACCGAATAAGCACGGATCGTGGGGCTTTTGCCTGCATGCTCGGTGGCGCTAACGGACACACGTTGTTCACCCTGATCTCGGGCTCAAGCGTTCCGGACGTCTGCACGGCGGAACGGTCCGCCATGGTGATCACCGACCAGGTCGCGCACGGCCATGCCGGCTCACCCTAGCGTCCGCTCATGACTCGCCCGGAAACCCGCATCATAGTCCTCTACGGTGGCCCTTCAGCAGAGGCTGAAGTAAGCCGGAGTTCCGCTGAGGGCGTGACGGGTGCTTTGCGCGAGACCTACCACGACGTGCAGCTGGCCCAGCTCGTGCCGTCACTTACTCGCAGCTTGCTCGACGACCCGCCGGACGTGGTCTTCCCGGTCCTGCACGGTCCGCCCGGAGAAGACGGCACGCTCCAGGGCTATCTGGAAATTCTTGGGCTCGCCTATGTGGGCAGTGGCGTGCAAGCCAGCGCGATCGGCATGGACAAGGTGGCAGCAAAGCGGGCCTTTGCGACTGCTGGACTACCCCTCGCGAGACAGGTCGTAGCTAACCGGGAAGGCGGCGTCGCGAGTGCTTTGTCGCAAGTGCGGGAGGCGCTGGGGGACTACGTCGTCGTAAAGCCGGACAGCCAGGGCAGTGCGCTTGGGGTCACTCTGGTCAGCAACGAAAACGAGCTGCACAGCGCGCTTGAAACTGCCTTCGGGTTCGGAACCAAGGCGTTGGTAGAGTCACGCATGGACGGGCGCGAGATAACAGTCGGCGTGATCGATACCAACGAGGGCCCCAAGGCCTTCCCGGTCATCGAAGTCATTACGCCCGAGGACAGTTGGTACGACTACGAGCATCGCTACACGGCGGGGCTCTCTAAACATGTCATACCCGCAGTCATGTCGGCGACACAGAGCCGGCGCTTGCAGGACATTGCAGTCTCAGCTCACGTGGCACTTGGCTGTAGAGATCTGTCACGNGCAGACTTCGTCGTCGCCGACGACAGCACCGAGATTCTGCTGGANGTCAACACCATGCCCGGCATGACGCCAACCAGTAACTACCCAGACGGTGCACGGGCCTGGGGCCTCGATTTTCCAGANCTCGTCAGCTACTTCGTCGAGCGCGCACTGGACAGAGCATGACACGGNCCACAACGCTTGTCTGCCGCTGACTCGGCCCCCGCAGAGTCGTCAAGGTCCTTGGCCAAGATGGCCATGGACCTTGCAGCTGCAGTGCCCTAAAGGTCGTAGCCCCGTTCGTTGTGCTGGTTAATGTCGAGGCCTTCAGTCTCCTCGTCGCTAGACACCCGCAGGCCCAGCATCACGTCAACCACCTTCAGGATTAGGAAGGTAACGACTGCGGTATAACCCACTGTCGCCCCGATGCCGATCAGCTGCACCTGCAACTGACCGCCCATTGTCATGCCCTCGGCATACCCCTGACCGCTGAACACACCAAGCGCGTCACTGGCAAAGATGCCTACCGCAAACGTACCTAGAATCCCGCCAACTCCGTGCACTGGGAAGACATCAAGCGAATCATCGACCCGGAGCCGCTGCTTCATATAGTTAGTTGCATTGAAACAGATGAAACCGGCCGCGATACCGATGATTAGCGCGCCACCAGGGCCGACGAAACCCGAGGCAGGTGTGATCGTGCCAAGGCCCGCAACCATACCAGTGACCGCGCCAAGTGCCGACGGTTTACCAAACCGAATCCACTCACTGACCATCCAGGTAAATGCGCCTGCGGAAGCTGAGATGTGGGTAACCAGCATGGCCATACCCGCATCACCATTGGCGGCGAGCGCGCTGCCGGCATTAAAGCCAAACCAGCCAACCCAGAGCATTCCGGCACCGGTAATTGCCATCGTCATGTTGTGCGGCATCATGGGCGTTTCGGGAAAGCCCCTCCTTGGGCCCATTACAAGTGCACACACCAGCGCTGCTACGCCTGCTGTGATGTGCACTACGGTGCCGCCAGCAAAGTCGAGAAGGTTCATCTCCCCAAGCCAGCCTCCGCCCCATACCCAGTGAGTAATGGGAGCGTAGACAAGCAACAACCAGACGCCGGAGAAGACCAGCATCGAAGAAAAACGCATACGCTCGGCGAAACCGCCGACGATCAGCGCAGGAGTAATGATCGCAAAGGTCATCTGGAACATTGCAAATAGGCTTTCGGGAATTGTGCCGGACAGCGTGTCTTCCTGAATGTTCGCGAACAGTACGTTCGAGAAGCCGCCAACGAACGGATTGCCCTCAGAGAATGCCAGCGAGTATCCGACGAGCAGCCAGAGAATCGACACAACGCAGGCGATGGAAAAACACTGCATCAGAATCGAAAGGACGTTCTTCACCCGCACTAGCCCACCGTAGAACAACGACAGCCCCGGTAGGGTCATGAAGAGGACGAGAGCCGTGGAAGTCAATATCCACGCAGTGTCCGCCCCACTCAGCTCATCCGCGGCAGCTGGCATCGCGAACACCAGGCCAGCGCCCAGNAACAGCGCGATTCTTTTCATTTTTTTCCCCCTGCTCCGGCGGCCTTTGCGGCCACGCGCTTTTTTTAGCTTTTAGTTCTTGTTGACCCGAGATAGCCCCGGGAGGNGTGTGTCCCCGCTAGTGGCGGNAAACGTCGCCTANCTCTGAGTGTACAACGGATACGCGGCAAGGGCACTACACGCCAGGATTCACAACCTGACCCCCCCGTCAACGGCGTATGGCGTCCATACAGTCCCGGATCAGGCCTGGCCCGCTATAGATGAAACCAGTATAGAGCTGTACCAGGTTAGCACCGAGATCTAGCTTCCGCCGTGCGGCATCTCCCGTCATCACGCCACCTACACCAATGACCGCAATGCGACCCGCTACCGCCGCTACCACCCGGGCCAGGATTGCATCAGCCTGCCGCTGCAGGGGGGCGCCCGAGAGTCCGCCAGTCTCGTTCCGGGCGGATGCGGTAAGGCCCTCTCGAGCCAGCGTGGTGTTACTTACGGCAACGCCATCCAGGCCATATTCGAGCATAAGTCCGCAGATCAGCTCCACGTCGCTGGGCACCAGGTCCGGCGCGATCTTCAGCACCAGTGGTGGCCGGCAGCCGTGCTGCTTGGCCAATCCCCGATGTGCAACAGTCACTGCACCCAGCAATTTCCTAAGAGACGCTTCGTGTTGCAGGTCGCGTAATCCCGGGGTATTTGGCGAGGAAATGTTCACAACAACATACGCGGCGTCAGTAAACACATGCTCAAGGCAGGTCACGTAATCCTCGTGCGCAGTCTCGTTCGGCGTAAGCTTATTGCGGCCAATATTAACCCCGACAATACCGCCTCGCCGGGCGCTTCGCAGCCGCGTGCGCAACGCCTGTACGCCGTCGTTATTAAACCCCATACGGTTGATAAGCGCATGGTCCTGGCGCAACCGGAAGAGCCGAGGCTGCGGATTACCCGGCTGGGACTTTGGTGTCACCGTACCGAGTTCAATGAAACCAAAGCCCAATGCTGTCAGTCCATCGATGCAGCGGCCGTCTTTGTCAAGTCCAGCAGCGAGACCGATGGGGTTGGGAAACTCGAGCCCCATCACCCGCACGGGCGCGGGTGAAAATGGCGGCGCAATGAGTCTCGTCAGACCCAGGCGTTCGAGCGCGGCCATCGATTGGAGCGCAACAGCGTGCGATGCCTCCGGGGGCAGCAGGAACAGGAGATCACGCAACGGACCGTACATAGTTACATTATACGATGCCACTCAAAGCTCGCGGAATTGACTGAATGCGCAGCAAAACCGCTGAACCCGGCTCAAGAACAGATGAAAGATCCCGTAGAGCATGTTAGCGATGAAGTACGGCAGAAGGATTCCAACTGGAAAGGCCCCGACCACCTGTTTCTCCCCCAGACACCTACACCTGCCGGATCTAACTCCGGTAGAGGTCCAGATACGCCTCCGGCGTAAGGGCAAGGTCGACAGTGAGTTGTTGCACCATATTTCTTTGTTCTGTGCGTAGCAGTGTAGATTGGAACCTATGTCAACCCTGACGGTCTATTGGATATACCAACCGAAGGCACTGCAACGCCTGTAGCGAGGCTGTGGTGCCACCGTTAGAATGGCGCGCCCTCCGAATCAGTTGCACGAGACCTACAGAGGATGGAAATCGATCACCGCGAACANGTGCTGACNCTGCAGACCTGGCTAGGAACGCAAATCCTTGGCCAGGACCGGCTTGTGAACCGNCTGTTGATCGCCCTGATTGCGGACGGCCATCTGCTAGTTGAGGGTGCGCCCGGGCTNGCGAAGACCAAGGCCATCAAAACGCTTGCAGCGAGTCTTGAGGGCGAATTTCATCGGATTCAGTTCACCCCGGATCTGCTTCCTTCCGACGTGACAGGGACCGAGATATATCATGCGGACGACGGAACTTTCCGGTTTCAACAAGGACCCATNTTCCACAATCTCATACTTGCGGACGAAATCAACCGTGCGCCCGCAAAAGTCCAGTCGGCACTGCTTGAGGCAATGGCCGAACGCCAGGTGAGCTTTGGCAGGGAGACCTTTGCGCTGCCGCAGCTGTTTCTGGTCATGGCAACGCAGAACCCNATCGAGCANGANGGNACATATTCATTGCCTGAAGCCCAGCTCGACCGNTTCCTCATGCATGTGAACGTNAAGTATCCAGACGCGGCAACCGAACGTGAAATTCTGCAGCTAGTACGCCGGGAAGCNCTGAGTGGCCCTGGCACTNAGAATGCGACGCCGGANAANCTACTCACCCAGGCAGCCGTGTTTGAAGCCCGCCGGGAGGTGCTTACCCTTCACATGGCGCCGGTNGTCGAGGAGTACATCGTGCAGCTGACCATGGCCACACGAAACCCCGGCCTCTATGATGACGAACTTGCAGCCTGGTGTGCTTATGGCGCCAGCCCACGAGGCACTATTGCGCTGGACGTTTGCGCACGCGCCAACGCGTTCCTGATGGGCAAAGACTTCGTCAGCCCAGATGACGTACTCGCTGTCGTCCACGACGTCATGCGACATCGCCTAATACTCAGCTTCGAAGCGGAAGCCGCCGGCGTCACCACAGACGANGTCATCGACGCTCTGATACAACGGGTTGCGGCGGGCTGANGCGATGCCCGNCGATAATACGGACGTTTTCNGGGGCGGCGCNTATACCACNCTGGANCACTTGATCANCCTTCGTTTCGCGGCCCGGGAGATCGCCTTGGCGCCACCGGCACGGGTGAGACAACGCCAAGCTGGANTGGTTGCCTCGCGTATGCGCGGCAGGGGCATCGACTTTGCAGAAGTCCGTCGCTACGAACCCGGCGACGATGTGCGTTCAATCGACTGGCGGGTCACGGCACGNACGGGCAAACCGCATACAAAACTGTTCCAAGAGGACANGGAGCGCCCCGTTTTCCTCGTACTCGATCAGTCACCCACAATGTTCTTTGGCAGCAACAGGGCCTTCAAGTCGGTGGCCGCCGTGGAAGTTGCGGCCCTGATCGCATGGTGCGCCAACGAACATGGTGATCGCGTGGGTGGAATNGTTTTTCAGGGCGCGNCCCATTGGGAAATACGCCCAAGGCGGGGNAAANGCGCCGTCTTGANNCTGCTGGGCGCCGCGCAGAANGCCAACGTAAAACTACCGACGGCGGAGCCCGCGAAGGGCAACGATAATCCCCTNGGGTTCCTCTGCAGTGCCCTCGAAGCCACCCGCAGAGCCGTACGCGAGGNCGCCCTGGTGGTCGTCATCAGCGACTTCAGCACNCTGGATAAGCGGGCCTCTACCCTGCTGGCACAACTCGGTCGCAGCGGCGAGCTACTGGCCATCCGCGTCGCTGATCAACTAGAACGGGAACTGCCCCCNCCCAACNTCTACACAATCACTGACGGGCAAGCNCGATCTCGGATCGACACCGGATCCNCTGTGGCCAGNCAGGGCTATGCCATCGCCGCCGACAAGCGCTTGCGCACAGAGGACCAGGCTTTTACGCGCAGCCGAGCCCAGGTTTTGGAACTTCCTACGCATACAGAGCCGGTCGCCANATTGGGTGATCAATTGCGCGTGCTGCTGGGCGGCCGGACATGAGCGAGACCACCAGCGCCCCCGTACCGCCCGTCGGGATCAACCCACCAGGCGGTGAGCCAGCAGATCCCCTTGCGGCGCTGCGCGACATCCATCTGCCNCCGCCCGTAGAGGCTTGGCCGCCTGCTGCAGGCTGGTGGCTGCTGGCCCTGATCGTGNCAGCCTCTTGTGTCTTGCTCGTGATTCTCGGCACCAGATACTGGCTTGCGGGGCGATATCGCCGCGTTGCACGCNCACAGCTGGAGGAGTTGGAGTCTTCCTGGCAAGAAAATCACGACAGCGCTGCGCTTGTAACAGGAGTCTCTATGCTGCTAAAGCGCGTCGCGCTGAGTGTCTGGCCCCGTGCGGATGTTGCAGGCTTGACTGGTGAAGCNTGGGTACGATTCCTNGATGAGACACTTGGAACTAACGAATTCTCGATGGGGCCGGGCCAGGTGCTCATCCAGGGGCCCTACCAGCAATCGCCCACAGAGGGAGGCGAAAACCTGCTCAAGCTCGCCAAGCGCTGGATTCGAGAACACAAACGACAACGCGCTGCTGCACCTGTTGGGCCAGCANAGGCTCCATCTGAACTGACTCATGCTTGAGTTCGACTGGCCGTGGGCGTTTGCGGCAGCACCTTTGCCCCTGCTCGCAATGTTAATGCCCGCGGTGCGGCANGAGGAATCGGCGCTGCGCGTCCCCTTCTATAACCTCGCGGCCAGCTATACCGTGGGAACTGGCGGTGGCCGACGCTCAGTCGCCCAGCTCCTGCTCCTGCTCCTCGCGTGGTGCTGTCTGCTGAGTGCTGCAAGTCACCCACACTGGGTAGGCGAACCAATCACCCTGCCCGAACAAGGGCGGGACCTGATGCTTGCAGTGGACATCTCTGGCTCCATGGGCACGGAGGACATGTTTGTTAGCAACCGCGCGTATTCCCGCCTAGACATCGTGAAAACCGTTGTAGGTGACTTCGTCGAGCGTCGTCGTGGCGATCGGCTTGGGCTGATTTTNTTTGGCAGCCAGGCNTACCTGCAGGCCCCGTTGACATTCGACAGAGCTACCGTGCGCACATTGCTTGTTGAGACCCNGCGAGGCGTTGCGGGGGACAAGACGGCAATCGGNGACGCCATCGGTCTCGGGGTCAAGCGTCTCATTGACCGGCCCGAGTCAGGGCGCGTTCTGATCCTGTTGACTGACGGCGTGAACAACATTGGCGAAGTAGCACCACGCAAGGCAGCGGAGCTTGCGTCAAGCCAATCCATTCGGATTCACACGATCGGTTTTGGCGCCGACCAACTCCGCGTGCCCGGTCTATTCGGGTCCAGAACCGTGAACCCGTCAGCGGCACTCGATGTCGAAACTCTAACAGCCATAGCCGAGCAGACGGGCGGCGTATTTCGCCGAGCGCGCAACACCCGAGAGCTTTTGGATATCTACGCCGAACTGGACGAACTTGAACCTATCGACCAGGAAGCAAAAACCTATCGCCCACGCAAGGCGCTCTTCATGTGGCCACTGACCGCCGCCTTCCTAGTAAGCGTGCTGTGGGCGAGCGTACCGGTCGGGCGCATGCTGGCTGGGGCGACGAAGGCGCGCTGGGTTCGATCAGGCATAAACCCGCCTGCCGAGACTCGCAAAGGAGGACCTCATGCCAGCTGAGCTCCATTTTCTGCGTCCCGAATGGTTTCTCGCTCTACCAATTCTACTGCTCATCTGGCCTCTCACACGCCGGCACGCTAACGCGGCTTCCAGTTGGGAACAGGCTATTGAGCCAAGCCTCCTCGAGCATCTGCTGGATCGTACGATAACCCGCGTGTCCACACCTCCGTACTGGCTGCTTGGCATCGCCTGGATCATTACTCTGACCGCGCTGGCTGGCCCCGCCTGGCGGCAGATCCCACAGCCAGTCCAGGAGAAGCAAGATGCGCTCATCGTGCTGCTAGACCTCTCCCTGTCGATGCGATCCACCGACGTACGTCCCGACCGACTCACCGCAGCAAAGCGCAAGCTGCGGGATCTACTCTATGCGCGCGCAGAGGGTGTCACCGGCCTGATCGTCTACGCGCGTGATGCCCACACTGTTGTTCCCCTCACCGACGATGCAAACACCATCGTCAACATTCTGCCTGCCCTTGATCCATCAATCATGCCGATACCGGGTTCCCGCCTTGGACCTGCGCTCGANCTTGCCAGCGAACTGCAGCGTGGTGGCGGCGTCACCTCCGGTCGGCTTCTCATCATTACCGACGAGATCCGCGACNCTGACGCCGCACTTGCGGCTGTGGGCACCTATGAGATGGCGGTATTGGGCGTCGGCACGGCAACCGGTGCACCGATACCACTCGAATCAGGCTATCTGAAAGACAGTTCGGGCGTCATGGTGATGCCGTCCCTAGACGCCGATGAACTACGAACGTTTGCCGAACGCGCCGGTGGGCGTTTCGCAACGCTCACGCTCGGTGATGCGGATCTCGACTACCTCTTGGCCCAGACCGATGTGAGCAACGTCGAGTTTCGCGCAGTCGACAGGGACTTTGATGTCTGGTTTGAGGAAGGGCCCTGGCTCGTCCTGCTGCTGTTGCCACTGTCGGTCGCTGCATTCCGCCGTGGCTGGCTTTGGAGTATTGTCATAGTGCTGCCATTAGCGATCGGTTCGGAGCCCGCCTACGCGCTCGAATGGCGCGATCTTTGGCAAACCGCGGATCAGCGCGGAGCAGAGGCANTAGCTGGTGGCGACGCCAGCGNAGCAGCCNAAACCTTCACANACCCTANGTGGAAGGCCNCGGCACGCTATCGCGCAGGCGANTACGAAGCCGCNGCTGACGATTTTGGAGCNGCCGGCACACCTACCGGGTATTACAACGAAGGCAATGCGCTGGCGCGACTGGGCAAACTCGATGAGGCGCTCNTNGCTTACGACAAGACCCTCGCCACAGAACCAGACCANGACGATGCCCGNTTCAACCANGAATTGATCCAANAGTTGCTNCAACAACNGCAACAACAGGGTGGCGAACTGCAGGACGAGGAGCAGAACGAACTCCAGAGCACACAGGATAGTGACCGGGCCAATTCCCAGCAGGACGGTGAACAGGGTGATGCCGGCGAACCGTCTCAAACGCAGCCAGGCGAAGGTGAAAGTGACCATGGCGGCGAATCGCAGACCGCAGCAAACGGCGAAGGAGCGGAGCGTACACCCCCGGAGCAGTTGGATGAGGGATCTGACGGCGAAGAAGGCGATCAGCAGGCACAACCGGCCACGGTGGACCACAGCAACACAGAGGGTGAACAGCAGATGGTCAGTACTGAAGGCCAGGAGGCGGAGGCAGAGCAGGCCCTCAGGCAATGGCTGCGGCGAGTCCCGGATGATCCAGGCGGACTACTGCGCGCCAAGTTCCGCCGCAAATCCGCGGAGCGTCGCGATCCGTCCGGACGCGAGGGAGATGCCGATGTCACCTGGTAAACCTTTGTCTCGCCTGTCGGCTCACTTCTCAGCCCGCGCGGTGCTGATGCTGCTGCTGATCTGCACCCCTCTCCCGGGCTGGGCCGACCTACTGGCGACCGTGGATAAAACGACGATCACTGAATACGAGATCTTGACGTTAACCGTAACCTGGAGCGGAACAGACNCCGGCGGGGCGCCGGGTTTCGCACCGTTGCGTCGCGACTTCGAGATTCTTGGCCAGTCCAGCCAGTCCAGCAGTTCTGTACGCAGTACCAACGGCCGCACGGAGCGCAGCCTCACCACAGACTGGATCGTGCAGCTGCGTGCGCGCCAGCGTGGCAACTTCGTCATCCCGCCACTTCAGCTGGGCCCGCACCGTTCGAATCCGATCCCAATTACAGTAGCCGCACGTACAGTTGCGGCGGCGCGGCGCGCAGCAGAGGTCATTTTTTTCGAGACCAGCGTCGACGCTCGCTCGGTATACGTGCAGGCACAGCTGATCTATACCGTCCGGTTGTACTGGTCGGAGCCCATCACCGGTGAGTTCCCTGCGGCGCCCGAGCTCGACAACGCTGTAATCGAAACGCTTGTCGACGAAAACAGGTTCTCCACGGTACTCGAGAATCGTCGCTACAGCGTCCTCGAAAAAAAGTACGCGATTTTTCCTCAGCACAGCGGACAGCTAACGCTGCCGAAGGAAGTGTTCAACGGCGCACGGGGCCGCGACACGCTGTTCAACTTCTCACGCAAGGAGCCTGTGTATGCCGAATCGAAACCGCTGACAATTGATGTGAAGCCACGCCCGCCGGCTTTCCCCACCGACGCGCCGTGGTTGCCCGCAGCAAGCCTGGACATCCAGGCACGATGGTCGGATGACGCTGACATCAGTAGCTGGACTGTGGGTGGGCCAATTTCGCGCACGCTCACGCTCACCGCGGACGGTGTCGCGGCTTCAGCATTGCCCCCACTGACAGGTGGCATGCCTGACGGTATGCGGACGTACCCTGATCCTCCCGCGATCGATGAAGCGGTATTCGAGGGCGGGCTCCGTGCAACCCGAATCGAGACCCTTGGCCTGGTGCCGGAAATATCGGGTCCATTCAACATCCCCGATGTTCGGATTCCCTGGTGGAATACCCGCACGGATGCACTTGAAATTGCCGTAGTCCCCGGCCTTCAGGCGAACGTGGCCGCCGCACCGATTATCCACCGCACGAGGCTGCCACCGTCAGCGCCCAGTGCCAGCGATTTGCCAATCACCCCGACTACCGTGACTCGGCCTGGGTTATGGCCCTGGGTCGCGTTGGTTTTCGGGGTGCTCTGGTGCATCTCAACAGTGCAGTGGTTTCTGACCCGCCGGCAGTTGGGTCGCGTCTACGACAATAGACCCAAGTCGCCGCATCTGCCTGACGAGCAGGTCGCCTTCAGAACAGTGTTGACGGCTTGTGCCAGCAACGACGCATCCACGACCAATGCAGCATTGCGGCGTTGGTGCTATCTGCGCTGGGGCTTTTGGTCGCCATCGGAACTGGGGCGTCGAACAGGACCCGAAGTGGCCGGGGCCATCGCTGACCTCGACGCCGCGCTGTATCAACCCACGATGCGCGCCTGGAATGGCGCAGAATTGCGCGCAGCCCTGCAGGCCGTGCGCCCTGATCTGGCGCCCTCAAGGGTGCCCACGCGCGGCCAGCTTGCTACTTTGAACCCGGAGTAAAGTGACGGGCTGGCTCGAGCGGGGCGGCACGAATGGCGCCAAGCCTGTCTGTGCAAGATTGCAGCCGGACCTACACCAANCAGACGTGCTAGTCAGCGAGACTCAAGCACCAGGGCCAAGCTCGTCCCTAACCGATGCTTTTCGATGCAATCTCAAAAACATCTTTCGATAAGTCGTCGGTCTCCAGAATCCGCGCCAGTTGCGCACGCATCAGGGTCTGGCGCCCGACGTCATAACGCTCCCAGCGTGACAGAGGACGCATGAGCCGCGCAGCAAGCTGCGGGTTCAGCTTATTGAGTGCAATCACATGATCGGCGAGGAGCTCGTAACCCCCCCCCGCCGAATCGTGAAAGCGGATGGTGCTCTGCGTAAAGGCCCCGACGAGCGCGCGTACCCGATTAGGTACCGTAAGCATGAACTGTTCGTGTGCCGCCAACTCGCGAACGCTGGTGAGCGTGCCCGGCAACGGACATGCCGCCTGGATTGCGAACCACTGATCCACAACCAGTGCTTCGTCAGCAAACCGATTGTAGAAATCAAGCAACACCCGGGCTTTTGCCGCAGCTGCCGCAGGCGCCGGGCAGTTCACCAGCGTGCGCAGGGCCGCCGATCGATCGGTCATGTTGGTCGCCGTCTCGTACTGGGCAACCGCCGCCTCAACCATACCGGTGTCGCTCGGGTGCATGAGGAAGCCAAGGGCAACATTACGTAGCGCACGTCGCCCTATTGCTCGACCGTCCGGTGCGTAATCGTCGGCACTGGCATTTAGCTTGTACACCGACAAGAGCAAGCCATGAAGGCGTTCTGCAATCACCCCACGAACCGTCTCACGGGCATCGTGGATCCCATCGACGTCAACCGCATCGGCAAGCTCGGCGAGATAATCCGCGGAGGGTAATGTGAGCAGATCCGCCGCCATCGCCTTGTCGAAACCAGCCTCGGAGTTCAGTTCCACCGCCTCCGTCAGCGTTGCCTCAAAGACACCAACCAGAGCGTCATCCACCGTTGCGGCAGGGTCATCCACCATCTCAGTCATGACCGAGATGGCGAGACGCTGGCTCGCTTCCCAGCGGTTGAAACCGTCTGAATCGTGACTCGCAAGAAAGCGCAGCTCTGCTCGACTGTAGTCATAGTCGAGCCTAACGGGTGCAGAAAACCCACGTAGGAGTGAAGGCACAACCGGCGTGTCAATCACTCCAAGATCGAAGGTCTGCTCGGACTCCGTCACGCTGAGCACCGCGGTAAAGGCATAGCCTTCCTCGCGTACGATTGCAGTGTCGCCCGCCGCAAACCGCACATCCCGGCCTGATTCATCGATCAACCCAACTGCAAGCGGGATATGGAAAGGTGCCTTGTCAGGTTGTCCGGGGCTTGGCAAACAACTCTGCTGAACCTTGAGGAGCGTCCGCCCGGATTCAGGGTCACGGTTGAGTTCAGCCTCAACCCGAGGGGTACCTGCCTGGGANTACCAGTTGCGGAAGCNGGCAAGATCNACGTCACCGGCNTGCTCCATAACCGCCACAAAGTCCTCGGTNGTCACCGCTTGCCCATCATACCGGTCGAAGTAAAGATCGCTACCAACCCGGAANCGNTCCNCNCCAAGGAGGGTGTGGATCATCCGNACNACCTCCGACCCTTTCTCGTAGATTGTGGTGGTNTAGAAATTGTTGATTTCGATGTAGGTATCTGGTCTGACAGGGTGNGCCATNGGCCCGGCATCTTCCGGGAACTGCGCGTTGCGCAGAAAGGCCACATCACCAATCCTCTGCACAACGTGTGAGCCCTGATCCGCTGAAAACTGCTGGTCACGGAATACGGTAAAACCCTCTTTGAGACTCAGCTGGAACCAGTCACGACAAGTGACCCGGTTGCCGGACCAATTGTGGAAATACTCGTGTGCCACCACGCGTTCAACGCGTTGATAGGTTGCGTCGGTCGACGTCTCGGGTGAGGCGAGTATTGCGGAAGTGTTGAAGATGTTTAGTCCCTTGTTCTCCATCGCCCCCATATTGAAGCTATCGACTGCAACAATCATGAAGATGTCGAGGTCATACTCGCGGCCATATACAGCCTCGTCCCAGGTCATAGCGGCCTTAAGCGAGGTCATCGCCCAGTCAACCTTGTCGATGTTGCGGGGCTCGGTGAAGATGCGAAGCTGCACCTTCCGACCACTCATCGTCGTGAAGGTGTCGTCGCGAACCGCAAGGTCGCCCGCGACCATGGCAAAGAGATAAGCGGGTTTGCGGTGCGGGTCCTCCCATGTGGCAAAGTGCCGGTCGTCACCTACGTCGCCATCGGCAACACAGTTTCCGTTCGAAAGCAGAACCGGATAGGCCTGCTTGTCCGCCACGACGGTCGTCCGATACGAACTCATGACGTCAGGGCGGTCCTGAAACCAGGTGATGCGGCGAAAACCTTCAGCCTCACACTGTGTGCAGTACATGTCGCTCGATTTGTAGAGACCTTCGAGAGCGGTATTGCCCGCGGGATCAATTACAACCTCGGTCTCGAGCGTGAAGCTGTCGGGCAAATCAAACAGCGTGAGACTATCGTCATCCTCCCGGTATTCATTTGTGCTGAGTTCCGTGCCATCGAGCGCTACCCGTCGTGTATCCAGTTGGTCCCCATCGAGCACCAGTTCCCTCGGTCCGGTGGCATCGGGATTTCGATGCACTCTGAGCTTCGCTGTGACCACGGTTGCACCATCAAACAGGTCAAAGTGCAGCTCGACTGAGTCGATAAAGTAGTCGGGCGGCTGATAGTCCGCGAGCCGAATCGTTGCGGGTTCGCCATCGCGCATGACGTCCTCCATTTGCTCGTTCCAGGCGGGTGCGGGATCATACACCGCACTTGGACTCCTATCCGTGGACAACGCCCGCTTTGACAGCCGTACATGGCCACCTGCGCAAGATGGCCGCGCACCATGCAGGCGCGGCAACACCCGTGGAATACGCACTTTCCCTGGATTCGGGCGATACGTCCCTGAATCCAGTATTGGGACAAGCTGTCAGACTCAAGTTCACCGGCCGGATTACCTGTCAGCATTGTGGCACCTCAACCAGCAAGAGCTTTGCCCAGGGTTACTGCTATGCCTGCTTCAAGCGTCTCGCTGAGTGCGACCTTTGTGTCGTAAGCCCGGACCGCTGCCATTTCGCCGCGGGTACCTGCCGAGACCCCGCCTGGGGTGAGCGCGTGTGTATGGACACGCACATCGTCTACCTGGCCAACTCGTCAGGCATCAAGGTAGGCATCACGAAGCCACTTAACACGCCGACACGCTGGATTGATCAGGGTGCGGTTCAGGGGCTTCCCATTGCCCGGGTTGCAACCCGCCATCAAGCCGGTTTGCTCGAAGTAGCCCTCTCCCGTCATTTCACTGACAAGACCCAGTGGCAACGCATGCTCATGGCCGATGATCCCATTGTCAATATGGGTCGCTTCCGCGATCAGGCGGCTGCCACCGTCAGTGCTGACCTGGAACTGCTCACCGCACGGTTCGGGCCAAGCTCTATCGAATGGCTTGTCGAAGCTGAGGAAACGGTGGTGCGATACCCCGTGCGCAGCTATCCAACCCGGGTGAAATCGCTCGACCCGCGGAAGCAGCCGAACATCAAAGGCCGGCTGATGGGCATAAAGGGACAGTATCTGATGTTTGATACTGGCGTTCTGAATCTGCGGCGCTATATAGGCTATGAAGTCCACGTCACGCTGGGGGACTGAAGTACCTGTAGACCGGTGTCACCAACAGGCCCATGCCCAGACCTGTAAGCAGCCCGCCAAGATGCACCCAGTTCGCAAGAGCGCGGCCGCCCGTCAGACCGTCGAGAATCCCGGTAAAGCCAACAACCGTAACCAGGACGCAAACCACGTAGATGCCGGATGGAAGCCCGATGTCCCTGGTTGGCCAGAGGGCCCTCCATATCAGTCCAAAACCGACCAGTGCCAGGACCACACCGGACATTCCACCAAAGAACAGCGCGTTGCCAAAGATGAACTGTGCAACATTGCCCACTGCTGCAGCCGCAACGCACAACGCCAGGAAGGTGAAACTTCCTATGGCAGGTTCGAGTCGAACCGCAACGATATAGAATCCCATCAGGTTAAAGGCCAGATGCTCCAAACCGAAGTGCAATAGCACCGGCGTAAATAGTCGCCAGTACTCTCCAGAGTCAAACGGGCTGCCCTCCTCGCCGGCAAAGATCATCTGTACAAAGACTTCACCAAACTCAAAGCTCTCAAACCCGGACGTCAACGGCGCGCCGATAATCATTGCAACTACCATTATCGTGGTAACGGGAGAGCGAAGCAGCGACGGCGTCAAAAACCCGGGGCGCAGGTTGTCAAACGCCGACGGATTCTTGAACAGGCTAAGCTGTTCAAGAATGATCGCGT
>PAWP01000044.1 GCA_002714125.1 Gammaproteobacteria bacterium | reverse complement strand
AGGTCTTGTATGGATACCGGCAGTGGGTTTGAACCGAAAATAACGGCGGAGCAGATCCACTCATTCCGCGAGCATGGCTTTCTTCGTATCGAACGAATCACCACTGATCATGAAGTCGAACGACTTCGACCGATCTGCGATGAACTCTTCGCCATGCGCGCGGGTGAAGACAAAGGTCTGTTCTATGACCTTGCTGCCCCTCGCGGACACCGGGGGCGAGATCTGCTGCCACAGGTGTTGGGACCAGATCTGACGTTCCCGGAATTGCGAAAGACCCTCTATTTCCACAACGCGAGGCGGATCGCGTCCGCATTGCTCGGGGTTGATATCGGGCAGCTCAATCTGGGTGGACACATGATCCTGAAACCTAAGCACTACGGTAGTGAGACGCCCTGGCATCAGGACGAGGCGTATTGGAATCCTGATGAGATTCTGAACAGTCTTAGTGTCTGGATGTCTCTCGACGAGGCGAGCGTTGAGAGTGGTTGTATGCAGTTTGTTCCTGGCTCGCATAAAGGTGATGTTAAAAGGCACCGCCATATAGACAACAATCCGCTAGTGCATGGGCTTGTTACCGACGACGTCGACCCATCACTGGCGTTTGCCTGCCCGGTTCCGGCAGGCGGTGCAACCTTTCATCACAGCGGTACCTTGCACTACACCGGTCCCAACAAAACGGAGAACGACCGTCGCGCATACATATTGGTGTGTTCTGGACCGTCACGGAAGCGCGCCCAATCCGTGGACCGTCCCTGGCAGGCAGAGGAGCGTCTAGCGCTGGCTAGAGCAGGTATCGAGGTAGAGGTCTTCTGAGCTTATTGTCAGACGATCTGAGTTGAGCGTCCTTTGTGCCCAGCCCATTTCGGCAAGGCATCTGAAACATCCATGATGCGTTCGGCGTAGAGGGTGTGGCAGTAGGGTAGGAACACGATGGGCACCTCCACTGCCGAGAAGCCAAATGTGGATGGGAACGCTATCCAAATCTGTCGGCCCTCGTCGGCCAGCAAGGTGCCACAGATCGCGCAGCTAACTTTGCAAGGTAGACGGTGCTCGTTGCGCTTGCTCACACAGTTGAAGTAGCTAAGGTGACCTCCCTCCTAGTTCAGCCTAACATCTTGCTTGTAGAAGATGAGAGCCCACTGCATCGGTGCGCCTTGTAGCTTTTGGCACGTTTGGCAATGACAGATCTTTGCATCGACTGACTCTGCGACGACCTCCATGAATACACCACCACAGTGACACCTTGCTAAACGTGTCATCGTGTCGAATTCATATAAAAGGTCGAGAGCTGAGCGACGCAAGCGGAACTATAGTGTGATGTCACGCCGCCAATATTCAGCTCCTTCTCGGGTCACTTCTAACCGAGTCGTATCGTTCCATACGCTGCTACCAAGGTACGCGCCCATGTATTCGTACGCTGTTTCATCGGGATAGCGCTGGCGCCGAGCATCAATCGCCAGAGCAATCATGCGGGCACGTTTCAATACATGCTCTTCCGAGTACGTTACGGGTTCCGGGCCGCCAGGCCTAACGAAGGCATGCACGTTGGTTGTCGACGTGCCGATGGCTGAGTTGCGTTTATGGTATCCAAGCAGGAGAGTCATGCGTTGATTCGGTGTGCGATTCGGATAGGAACCATGCAGTGAACTGCGATTGACGATTACACAGTCACCGGGCTCCATCAAAACGGGCACTGCACGGGGCAGTTGCTCCTCAATCGCCGGAAACTTCCCGCCGTTTGCGAGTCGCCACTGACGCTGGCTACCTGGGATGACCCACAGACAGTTCTCAGGCGTGCAGCGCGAGCACGCAACGGAGAGGTTGAACCCGTGGGTCTTGCCGCTGCCATCTGCCTGTTCAAGAGCCTCGCCGTCATCAGTCCAGTGCGTGCGGCCGTCCTGATGCCAGCGGGTTGGGAGCCCGTTATTGGCGGCCTTATAGTGGATCGCTTCGTGAAAGGGAACGAAGTCGGGGCCGTTTATGCTCGCGGCCATCCGTAGGATCTGCGGGTGCGCATACGCATGGAGTGCAGCGTCGCTCAACATGATCGGGTGTGAAACCAGGGATACAACCGCTGGGTCGTCGTCGGACACGCTGAAGTATTCGGCGAACCGGGAAGGTCGACCCAGCTTATCGACGGGATTGTCCCGTGCGATCGGGGCTCTAGTAATCAGGTCATTGAGCTCTGATATAAGCCCATCTGTCTCTGCCCTGGCGTAAACCTGGGTAAACACATAGAAGCCGTGCTGTCTATAAGCATCGACAATGTCGTGGGCAAGCTGATCTGCTTCGAAGCGCAGCGGTCCACGGTTACCCAGTTGCTCAGCGCGTTCGCGCCCTTGGGCGTAGTACTGATCCCATGGGATCGGCGGATTGTGCTCAGTCATGTTATGACGCTAGCACACCGGTAGGTCCGGAATACAGGGCGACCCCTTTGGGGCATCATGACAGCAAAAAGGTAGAGCGTCGGTATGGGAGATCGATTGGTAGGCAAGGTGGCAGTCATCACAGGTGGTGCCTCCGGCATGGGCCTTGCGACGGTGGAACGTTTTGTGGAAGAGGGCGCGCAAGTCGTCTTCTGTGACCTTCCACCAAACTCCCACGAAGAACTTGCGGAGCGGCTCGGGGACGTGCAGGCGAAGATGCACCACGCGCGGCGGGCCAAAGGTGGGCCGAACGATGGTTACGCCATTGGCGAGCGGCTGGGCAACGGCGCTACCTTCGTCGCGGCTGACATCACCGACCCGGAACAGCTTGCGGCGGTTATCGATACCGCCGTTTCGAACCATGGCGGGCTCGACATCATGTTCAACAATGCCGGCATTGGCGGAGGTGAAGGCTCGATCATTGACTGTTCAGATGAGGTGTATGACCGGATTCTAGACGTGGACCTGAAGGCCGTATGGCGCGGTATCAAGCTGGCCGCGCCCAAACTCATTGAGCGGGGCGGCGGTTCCATCATATCGACTGCTTCGATTGCTGCAATTCTCGGTTTTCCTGGCCTCGCAGCATATGGGTCAGCAAAGGCGGGGGTCACAGAGCTGACGCGGTCGGCTGCGGTGGAACTTGGTTCTGACAAGATCCGCGTCAACTGTATTTTGCCCGGTGGGGTACTGACGCCGCTGCTCTACGATTCGCCAACGCTGGAGCAGGGCGTGGGTGCTGAGACTATGCGCCAGGTATTGGAAGGCTCGCAGCCGATCCCGCGGGCAGGAGAGCCTGCCGACATAGCAAATACCGCGCTTTGGCTTGCATCGGATGAGTCGACGTTTGTGACGGGGCAGTCAATTGTCGTCGACGGCGGTATGTCGATTGAAGCAAATGGGATGCGGCGACGGGGTGTCCAACAATGAAGTATTCAGTGGCGTTTGCGAGCGAACTTGATTCTTGGAAGTGGGCTAAACGTGCTGAAGAGCTGGGTTTCCATGCTGCTTGGTTTTACGACACCCAGTTGCTCAATCCCGATGTGTTCGTCTGTATGGCGCTTGCCGCGCACGAGACTTCAACCATTCGCCTTGGCACTGGCGTGCTGGTACCAAGCAACCGCATCGAGCCCGTCGCCGCTAACGCGATGGTCAGCCTCAACCGCCTGGCTCCGGGGCGCATCGACTTTGGGGTAGGCACGGGTTTCACAGCACGCCGGACCATGGGCCTTGGAGCGATCACGCTCAAGCAGGCGAGGCTATACATAGAGCGCGTTCAGCAGTTGATGCGCGGTGAGACGGTAGCGTGGGACTTTGAAGGCCATGATCGGAAGATTGGCTTTCTGAATCCTGATCTCGGGCTGATCAATGTTGAGGACGACATTCCGCTCTGGTTTTCTGCTTTCGGGCCGAGGTCCAAGCAGTTGACCGCGGAGCTGAAAGCCGGCTGGCTCAACTTTGGCATGGCTGGCGCGGTCAAACGTCTGGAAGAGATGCGCTCTTGCTGGGAGGCGGCGGGCCACGCCACGGGTGACCTTGAGGCCAACGTGTTCTTCTTGGGTGCAGTTTTGACCGGCGACTCAGATTTGGATGATGCCAAGTTGATGGCGCAAGGTGGACCCGGCACCGCTGTCATGTTCCACGCATTTGCCGACGATGCAGGTGCTATGGGCGGGAGAGCCGTGCCGGACGGTCCTCTGGGCGCGCTGGCTGATCAATACTTCAAAGTACATGCAACGTACGAACCGGCCGACGCCCGGCACTTGGCAAACCACCGCGGCCACCTGATGTTTGTGCGCCCGGAAGAAAAACATGTCACACCTGATCTCGTGCGAGCAACGAGCATGAGTGGCACGCATGATGAGCTAGTGGACCGTTTGCGTGAGCTGAAGGCAGCGGGGTATACCCAAGTCACTATCCAGCTCGTGCACGGCTATGANGCGGCTATTGAGGAGTGGGCNGAGGTTTTCAAGGCGATCTANGCCAGCGCACCCNATCGCCGNAGAACACACGGTGGACNTTCACCGAGACNTCCAGTGTGCGGGCNTACCCGGCNTGTATTAGNCTGGTCTGCTCTCGCCNGGGGAAGNAGCTTTGCGTGCCGCGTAAGAGCGCTTGACTGTAACGTGAGCGAGTGTTGCAAAGATGGTGAACACCACGGCCCANGCAATNGTTTCGATGGCTTCGCCTCGNGTCCAATCGANNGAGCCATCGACNAGGAGCCCGTTCAAGGCCTGGAACGGCTCAACGTAGTTGGTTGCATAGAANATGGCGACGCTGATGCCAAAAGCAGCAAGCAGCCACGCTGCCCANGTTGTGTGGAAGGTTGCCGCGGGGTTCTTTTCCTCCTCNGGNACCTCGTGCAAATGGAGACGGTAGGCACGCTCGTTGCTGGTAACGTCGCCNCGCCAAGAGAAATAGATGATTACCGCGATGCTGCAGATGCTGCCGATTATGATGGGGTGCANATATACCGGCAAATAAATCCAGCCNGCGATCTCCATCAGACGCGGTACAACGTTGAACGTGAAGCCTACAATCATCCCCCAGAACNCGGCCCGAGAGGTGATCTTGTCGCTCCACACGCTCATGAACGCCACGGGGCCCCAGGAAGAGGCAAACGTCGGTCCTACAACATTGGTGATCAGCCAGATGCTGAGNGGCATAACGAGCGCAATGATCAGTACNGTAACCCCAACCGCCAGCATCATCCAGCGGCTGAACGCGAGCATCTTCTCGTCACTCATCGAACGGGTGTTCGGCAGGATGTCATGGCTGAGGCTGAAGCCCACCAGTGACAGAAAGGTTGTTGCAGAGGAGAGCGCCGCCGCCATCAGGCCTGCTAGCAACAGCGCGCCCAGCCAGGTTGGCAGAATGTTGGTTGCGGCCCAGATCATTGTGCTTTCCATGGGCTCGATGTCCGACTTGGTCAGGTTCACAGTTGCCGCGGTTGCATAAAGCCCCACCTGAATTGAGACGATCGTAACGGCGGCAATACAGGCTGAGCGGATTACCACCTGCTCGTTGCGTGCAATCAGGTAGCGGCTCGATTGCCATGGGCTCACCGCGACGACTAGGCCCCAGGCGAGCGAGAGAACAATCTGCCAGGTGACCATCTCAGCGGGCGTTTTCCACTGCATGTCAGGACCAGTCATGCCGTGAAAGGCCATCAGATTGGGTTTCTCTTCAAGTGTGACCAGGCCCTCGAANGCGGTGGCCCACCCACCGTGGTGGTCGACGATGTAGATCAGGCCAAAGAGCGTGACTGTGGCAAAAAGGAAAAACATCATCGTGTCGGTCAACACCACACCTTTTGAACCCGAGTAGATCGTGAAAGCGGTGTANCTGATCCAGGCGATAAAGAGGGCCTGGGTATAAGACAACGCAGTGAGGTCTGAAAGGATAACCGCCGCCCCTTGTGTGACCGCCAACAGGTAGCCGCCGAGCCCCAATACAATCGTCAGGCCCGCGACAACTTGCACGCGACGGTCAAAACGCTTGCCCAGGAAGTCTGCAACCGTGATGGCACGACTACGGCGTAGGTAGCGCCCGAAGAATAAAGCGCCGTAGATGTANCCCATNACCATCAATGGCGGAAACAACATCCAGGGCCCGGCCCAGTGGGTATAGGCCATGCCTGTCTCGGCTAGGAAGGTGTTGGTGCTGAGTAGGCTTGCTGTAAGCGTGCCGACGATAAGTATCGTGGGCGCCTGNCGGCCNGCCACGAAGTAGTCGTCGAGACCTTTGACNCTGCTACCGGCATAGTTGCCGACTAGGATGTAGATTACGACGCTTATGGCGATTGCGGCTGANTAGATGTCCATAGGTGTTNTTGTTGTGGGGACNGCNNGATGGCTACNCTCATTNGGAGTNTATCGCATTCGCCGGTGCCGCATGGACTNGCCAGCCCGTGCGGNACGGTTTGGCTGCCGCGGCTATCCGGGACGGTGGGCGATGCAGATTTTGTTGCCCGCGGGATCGCGTAGATACGCGAGATAAACTCCGCTGTCTCTGAGACCTGGGGGGTCTTCACAGCTCACGCCGCCGTTAGCGANGCCGGCATCATGTGCCGCCTTGGCAGCCTCGGAGCTTTCTGCCACAAAGCCAATGGTNGAGCCGTTGCCGTGGGTTGCGGGTTCACCGTCGATGGGCTGCTTCACCATGAATGCNCCAGACTTTCCAATAAAGCTNCAGCGCTCNGGTGAATCCATGTTGCCCGGTTTGATACCAAGTTCGCCAAGCATGGCGTCGTAGAATCGTTTGGCGGCAGGCACGTCGTTCGCGCCCACCATTATGTGACTGAACATGGGTTGGGCCTTCATTAAAGTAGGGCTGCATCATACGGCAACACGCANCATGCGGCGCTTTCAGGTCGGATCAAACAGAGAAGCATAGTCGCGCTGAATCGTCTGCTNGAGCCGCGCGTTCATGGCGTCATGCTNNNTTTCCCCGACTGAACCTAGGGCAGATCTCCGAGGCCGTGGAAGCTCGCATGGGGGTCATCAAACAGGTCGAGCCAAGCCATGTCGGTGTTCTCAACGTAGCCCTTATCAACNTGGGATNGAAAGTAATGGACAGCCTTGTCGGTCTCGNCGCGGATGACCTGTACGATCGTAAGTGGCCCGCGGGCCTGTAATCCACCGATGGGCCGTTGTGTGCGCAGCGCCGGGTGTTGCGGAAAGTCTATTGCCCGACCGTTGCGNNGGCACGTGACCTGCGAAGTTGGATCCCTATCAAAAGCAGGTCCGCGCTAAACAGCGCAACCGCGTTGGGTTTCGACACCGAGTTCGGGCTCATGAGCGAAGGGCTGAAAGTCAAGATTCAGGTCGCAATGGTCGTTCCCCCGGTGGTCGATGGTCTCAATCGAGGAGGAGCCACCAAACTCGTGCGGTGTCTTCGCGGTAGCCCCGCGCCCGAACTGAAGTACAAATGGACGAACAATGTCGATAACGGAGATAGGGTTGGCGCTGTTATTGACAACGCCCGGTTGTTGAAGCTGATTGAGCTTGTAGAGATCGTCAGGAAAAAGTTGATGTCTTCGTTGGTCGGCGCGGCGAGATNTGGCGAGTCGAACATGGCGGGGTTAGCGTTCTAGTCAAGGTTGCCCTCTTCCGGCTTTAATTCTGACGTCTCAACGAAATGTGTAAAGTTGATGTCGATCGTTGCACTAGCGTCATCATAGTTCATTGCCGTGGCCAGCCGGTGTGCAGTCCAGATGGATGGGAACCGGTGTTGTCGATATTCGGGGTCGAGTCGGACTGGATGTCATAGTAGTTTTGGCATGGTGAGTGGGATTCGGTGTCGCTATTGGTTCGCAGACCTGGCGTATTGCCCACTTGATGACTTAGGTAATGGAAACGTAGTGGACGACGGTGCCGAGTATCGAGTTTGCAGCCATGGCGAGGCCGGCGGCGAGGAGCAGTTTCTTCGTGGGTTTCCTGGGTGGCGCAGTTACATTTCTATTTCAGCGGCGGCAAGTCACATGCCACTATGGGTAAGCTCATACATATTGATGCCTCAGCGTTGCTGGCGGTTTTCTGTGGAGCATCAGTTGTAGGGGAACACGAACGAACGCGCCCTGGATCGCCAGTTTGTGAGCCTCTGCCAANNTNGGTCTCCTGACGAACGTGCGTCTATTCTNAGAGTTGAGAGTGGCGGCCCTCGAGTCAATGCGGGAGATCGCTCACTGTTACGTTGGAGAGTCTCTAATCGTCGTAGACTCAGTTCCTGCTTCGCGGACCTGCGCGCGCATACCGACTGCACTGTCATATGAGGAGATGTTTTGACTGAAGACCTGCTGCCGCTACGTGGCTCGCCCGGATCGCCATACACCCGCAAGATGCTCGGCATCGTGCGTTACAGGCGGATCCCCTACCGCTTTATCCAGGCCGATAGCGCGGAACTGCCGCGGCCTAAGGTCAGTCTTGTCCCAGTGGTGTACTTCGAAGGAGCAGACGGTGAGCTTGTGGCCGAAGTGGACAGTACTCCGATCATTCGTCGGCTAGAAGCCGAATACCCTGGGCGCTCGGTCATCCCTGACGACCCGGCGATTGCGTTCATCAACTATCTGCTCGAGGATTACGGCGATGAGTGGCTGACAAAAGCCATGTTCCATTACCGCTGGCATTACGCGGCGGATATCGACATGGCTGGATCTGTCCTACCGCACTATGCCGACGTCACGCAGAGTGATGAACGGATGCTGCAGATGAAAAAGCTCTTCTCCGAACGGCANATTTCCCGTCTCTATGTCGTCGGTTCCAACGACGCGACCTCGCCGGTAATTGAGGCGAGCTATGTGCGCTTCATGGAGGCCCTTAACGCTCACCTTGCTTCGTTGCCATTCNTGATGGGAACAAGGCCCGGCTCTGCNGACTTTGCCTGCTTTGGCCAGTTGACGCAGCTCGCCCAGTTCGACCCAACGCCTGCGGCTATTGCCGCTGCGCGCTTTCCGCGGATTCATGCGTGGGTAAGCAAGATGGAGGATCAGTCGGGCCTTGAACCTACTGCGGACGGCTTTGTGACGCTGGAGGATTTCCCGTCGACGCTGACAGCATTGCTCGAAGAGATGGGCCGTACCTACGTTCCCGTGATGATTGCGAATGCGGCCGCGGTGGATGCTGGGCGTGAGAGCACTGACACAGCGGTCGAAGGCCAACCGTGGACCCAGGAGCCCTTTCCATACCAGGCTAAATGCCTTCAGTGGATTCGCGTGGAGTACGCGAGACTTGATGAGTCTGATCGTGAGCGTGTTGACCATCTGTTGGTGGGTACGGGGTGTGAACAGTTGGTAGCGAGGCCCTGACGACTTAGCACGGCCGCGCCACCCAGGGCGTCCGGGGTGGGAGATCTAGCGGAGCCCTAAGCAGGGCTGGCGATATTGTGGCTGGGCTGCCTCCACATCCAGTGACCACATGGCCGGTGGCCAGCATGCGGCATGAGACTCAGTACTCAAGACTCTTCAGGTCATAAGGAACTATTAGATGGACTCGCTTCGAGTGGNNATTGGCGGACCTGTTGGTGCGGGCAAGACGANGCTAGTGGAATCTTTGTGCAAGCTGATGCNCGGGACCTACGACATCGCGGTTGTCACCAACGATATCTATACCCGTGAAGATGCGGAGATCCTCCTGAGGGCGCAGGCGCTGCCGGAAGACAGGATTGTCGCGGTGGAAACGGGCGGTTGCCCACACACCGCAATCCGTGAGGATGCGTCGATGAATATCGCAGCAATCGAGGCGCTTGACGCGNGTTTTCCNGGTCTCGACATGGTGATTGTCGAGAGCGGAGGTGACAATCTTTCGGCCACNTTNAGCCCTGAACTTGTGGATCTCACGNNCTACGTGATTGACGTGGCAGCGGGCGAGAAAGTGCCTCGCAAAGGTGGTCCGGGCATCACGCGCTCCGATCTGCTGATCATCAACAAGACGGATCTGGCGCCGCACGTGGGCGCGTCACTGGACGTCATGGACTCGGACACCCGACGCATGCGCGGAACCGCGCCGTTTGTGTTTACTAATCTGCATACGGGCGAAGGGCTGGACACGGTGNGNGNCTTCCTGNTNACTGAAGGGATGCTGCCGCAGGTAGCTTGAGCAAAATGCTCANGCCGGTNACTGGTGTGTTTGTTTTGCGTCNGTCGANAGGTTCGCCACGCGTCCTGCGTGATAGGTCTNGTNTTCAGTCGTNATTGTNCACGGGTTGGGGTAAGTTCTGTCTCGCAATTNCGTGTATCANTTGCACGNNNTTGAAAACNTCCCCTGAGGGGCAGCGGGGATTGACTAAACAGCGAATAACGGAGCTGCAAGATGAAGCTATACGACAACACCCACGCACCCAATCCGCGCCGTGTGCGCATCTTCATGGCGGAGAAGGTTGTGAGTTGTGAGAACCAGCAGGTCGATATTGTCGGAGGCGAGAACCTCCAAGATGATTTCCTTGCGGTAAACCCTCGTGGCATGCTCCCGACGCTCGTTCTGGATGATGGTACAGTGCTCGACGAGACGATCGCCATCTGCCGCTACATTGAGGAGAGCCACCCTGAGAATCCTCTGATGGGTACTGACGCTTTATCTAAGGCACACATTGAAGCCCGTCAACGGCATATGGAATGGGATGGCCTCATCCCTGCGATGGAAGCCTTTCGCAATGCTTTTCCTGGGTTCAGCGAGCGCGGTCTTGGCGGTAACGTCGGTACTGTAAATGCTATTCCCGATCTTGCCGCGCGCGGCAAGACGATGCTTGGTCGCTTCTACTCAAACCTTAATGCGTACCTTGCGGATAACCAGTTTGTTGCTGGAGACAGGTTCAGCGTGGCGGACATCACCGCACTTTGCACAATTGATTTTGCATCGGCTGCCGCGCGTACGCCGGTTCCGGAGGAATGCGNNAACGTCGCCCGCTGGCATGCNGAGGTCTCCGCCCGGGAAAGCGCNAAAGCGTGAATCTCAGGTACGGGCGGATGTTCGGGTACTCAGTCGTTGCGTCGCGTTCTGGTCCATAGCTGACCGTGCGGTTGCTTGTCCTTTCACGCGAGGCCAACAGCTACCGCCAGTTGCTGAGCGNCTCGTTAGAACTGTCNGNNGAGTACTGCACATTGCCCTCGGATGTTTCCNGCGCGGCCGACGTTCTGCTGGCCGAGCCGGACTTCGCCGCCGCGTATGTCTCATCGGGGCTCGAGGTCAGCTGGATACAGTCGACGTGGGCNNGCGTGCGTCCCNTNGNCGAGGCTGTCATAGCAGCAGGGATCAGCCCCGTGGTTACGGGCGTGAAAGGAATTTTTGGTCAGCAGATTGCCGAGTATGTGCTGGCATATCTGCTACGCGATGTCCGTCGCTCCCTTCTCTTTGAGCAGCAGCAGGCGCAACGGGTGTGGGAAGAAGNNTGGCCTGAAACGCTCAAAGGCAGGACCGCGGTTGTGTTCGGCACCGGCTCCATCGGTTGCGAGCTGGCGCGCGTCCTCAAGGTCTTCGGTATCCACTGTGTCGGCATTTCACGACGCGGAGCTGGGGTTGCGCCATTTGATGAGACTCTGCCCTTCGTAGGTTGTGGGAAGGTGCTGGCTGACGCCGACATCGTTGTTTCGACGTTGCCGGATACTCGCGAGACTGAAGGGTTAATTGATCGGTCCTTACTGGAATCCATGTCTGCCGGTAGCGTATTCTTAAACGTCGGGCGCGGCAGCGCGGTTGACGAGTGTGCGTTGGCTGAGGTTATGGCCGCAAACCCTGCTAGAAAGGCGCTGCTCGACGTTTTTGCGGTCGAGCCGTTGCCTACTGACAGTGCGCTATGGCGGTTGCCCAATGTGACAATCACCCCGCACGTTGCTGCAGTCAGTCACCCGCGCGAGGTTGCAAGGATCTTTGTAGGAAACTGCGAACGTTTCCTCGCGGGCGCGCCACTTGATTATGTCGTGGATCTCCGACGTGGGTACTAGATGGTCACCTTGTGATCGGAGCTACATACAATTTCCGTAAATAACAACTGCCTGAGCCCGCGCCAGGTTGCCGGGTTGAAGTTGTGGTTTGGACCCGACCCAGATGGTCGCGCCGCCCGTGCAATGCGGCGCAAGCAACGGATTGTGCCGGCGTATAGTCTCATTTACTCGCACATGTCAGCTGTTTCGAGGACATACCCATGTCCAGTGTGCAACCGCTTGATCGCGGGAATTAGTGCCGAGCTTCTTGCGCTGCCAGATGAAATATGAAGGGACGAGAGCCCACGCTCGCAACGCCCGTTGCGTACCCACTTTAGCTGAGAGTCGTTGTGGCTGGTGCCATTGTAGGCCGCCGCTGGTAAATCTAGGCTGCTGCTAATACCGCGGCCATGTCGAGCTTGGGTGGTTGGAGGGCTTTGTCGGTATTCTGGCGGTCCTATTCAGTCCGGCTGTCCGCCTGGGAATTGGTGCATCGTCACGGTGCCGGTTCGGCTCTGGTCGTCCGAAGAGCCCTCAGAACAGCCCCTGCACCTGTCCTGCTTCGTCCACGAAGATGCTCTTGGCGGCGGGCTCCTTGGGCAAGCCGGGCATGGTCATGATGTCACCCGTGATAACGACGATGAACTCGGCGCCCGCTGCAAGCCTTACCTCACGCAACGCCACGGTGTGTTTGGTGGGAGCACCACGCAGTTTGGGGTCCGTCGAGAAACTGTATTGGGTTTTGGCCATACAGACCGGAAAGTGCCCGTAGCCAAGCCGCTCAAGACGCTTGAACTGATTGCGGACGCGCTGATCCGCAATGATCTCGTCAGCTCCGTAGATGGAGGTTGCGATCGTTCGTACCTTGTCCCAGAGCGGCATCTCATCGTTGTACAGCGGTGCGAACTGGCTGTCCCGTGAAGTGACCTCGACGATTCTGCGGGCGAGGCTGTCGGCGCCGGCACCACCATCGGACCAGTGTGTGCACGCCTCGACGGGGACACCTGCCTTCGCCGCGATTGCCTCAATAGCTTGGACTTCGGCATCCGAATCACTGGTAAACCGGTTGATTGCGACGACGACAGGTACGCCGAAGCTCTTGAGATTGCGAATGTGGCGGGCCAGGTTCTGCCCGCCTTTTGTCACTGCCTCGGCGTTCTCCTCACTAAGATCATCCAGAGCCACACCGCCGTGCATCTTCAATGCGCGTACCGTGGCGACAACAACCGTAGCCGCCGGCTCCAATCCTGCTTTGCGACATTTGATGTTGAAGAACTTCTCCGCGCCGAGATCGGCGCCAAAGCCAGCCTCCGTAATGACGTAGTCGGCGAGTTTCAGGCCCGTCTTTGTTGANAGCACTGATGAGCAGCCGTGGGCTATGTTGGCAAACGGTCCGCCATGGATCAGGGCCGGGTTGCCTTCCAGCGTCTGTACAAGGTTGGGCATCAGGGCGTCTTTGAGCAGTGTAGTCATCGCACCTGCCGCTTCAAGGTCGCCGGCCGTGACCGGCTCACGCTTGCGGGTCTCGCCGATCACGATGTTCGCGAGGCGGCGGCGCAAATCACCCAGGTCCTCAGCCAAACAGAGAATCGCCATGACCTCCGATGCAACAGTGATATCAAAACTATCCTGGCGGGGNACTCCATTGCCAAGCCCGCCCATCGCTATCGTAATGTCGCGCAGCGCCCGGTCGTTCATATCCAGGACGCGGTGCCAGNTGATGCGACGCACATCAAGAATCGGCTCATGGCCCCAGTTGATGTGGTTGTCGATCATTGCCGACAGTAGGTTATGGGCCGCAGTGATTGCATGCAGGTCGCCGGTGAAGTGCAGGTTGATGTCTTCCATTGGAACGACCTGGGCGTAACCTCCACCCGCGGCGCCACCCTTCATGCCGAAGCAAGGCCCCAGACTCGGCTCGCGCAGCGCTGTCAGGGCGTTTTCGCCAATCCTACAAAGCGCGTCAGACAGCCCGACGGAGGTTGTGGTTTTCCCTTCCCCGGCCGGCGTTGGGGTGATGCCCGTGACAAGTATCAGCTTGCCGTCTTTCTTGTCCTTGAGTTGCTCGATAAATTCGAAGTCGATTTTTGCCTTGGTGTGACCGTAGGGCACTAGGGAGGCGGCCGGGATGCCCAGCCCTTCACCAATNTCTGTAATGGGCTTCATGGCCGCATTGCGGGCTATCTCAATATCAGAAGGAACGTTTGCAGGCATGTCTTATCTTNTTGGTCCTTTGTACGACGTGCTGGGGCGCCACGTTGAGTAGCACGGCTCGCCATCGGCGATCCGCAAATCTACCGTCTGGCCGAGGTCAAATCATAGCGGTTTTGTTGCTGACGCGAGCAGACTGCGATACCAAATCGGCAGCTATGAGCATCTTCAGGGGCCACCAGTCACCCAGGATGTCGTGCCAGGCGTCGGGCTAGCTTTCTGGGTTGCTTGCCTCGACAAAAGTGGTCTGCTGCCCTTGCTCGGCCCTTTTNCCGTCCCGGTAGATGGCACGTACCAGTGAGACGCCCATCAGCACCATCACCAGACTGAACGGNAGGGCACCAATNACCATGGCTGTCTTGATGGCGTCGAGCCCGCCCGCAACGATCAGNCCACCAACTACNAGTGCCAGTGCGGTGCCCCAGAAAATTATGTGCGGCCGTGCCTTGGGGCCGCCGTCNCCGGCCGCGTTGATTGTGTTGATGATCAATACNGCACTGTCGGCAGATGTCACGAGATAGGTCAGCAGCAGTATCACAACCACAATCGACATCAGGTAAGCGAGTGGTTCGCTCAGCAGGACAGAAAGCGTCGCAAAAAGCTGATCAGACTGCCCGGCCCCCGCGATAGCGCCGCCTGCTGCACCGCTCAGTTCTAGGTCAATTGCTGTACCGCCGGCCATGGCAAACCAGATAAAACACATGATGGCGGGGATGATGGTTGCGCCCAACACGTATTCCCGAATGGTCCGACCCTTGGAGATCCGGGCAAGGAACATGCCAACAAACGGTGCGAATGCAATCCACCAGGCCCAGTAGAAAATTGTCCAGCCCCCTTGCCACGAGGCCAGCGCGTCGCCGGTTTCGGAGCCGTCACTTGGCCAGACGGTGAACAAGATACCCGGCAGCGCCAGTAGGTAGTCCCATGCACCCACCAGCAACGAGGTCAGCCCGAATGCGGTCGAGCCAAAGATCAGAAAAAACAAAAGCAAGAAGAAACTCAGCCCCATGTTGAGATTCGACAGCCACTTGATGCCTCTGCCGACACCGGAAAGCGCGGACAGGGTTGATGCGCCCATGATGATGACCAGGGCAAAGATCAGGCCCGCGGTCGAGGCCGACTGAACACCTTGCGCATTGGTGTTGAACAGCCAGTCGCCGACGCCAATTCGGGATAGGCCCGAAATAAACTGTTCAACGCCGAATCCAAGGGTCTGGGAGACGCCCAGAACGGTGGCAACGACGGCAACGACGTCGACGGCATGTCCGAGCGGACCAGCCAGCGAATTGCCGAAAAGAGGGGTCAGCGCAGACCGGATTGTCAGCGGCAGTCCGCGGCGATAGGCGAAGAAGCCAAGCGCAAGCCCTACGATGGCGTAGGCGGCCCATGCCGAGATCCCCCAATGCGTAAACGACCAGATATAGGCCGCGCGCACATTACCGGCACTGCTTGCTTCGGTAAGACCGCTGATCGTGCTGGGGTTCTCGGCAAAATGATACAGAGGCTCGGCAGTTGCGAATGTCAGCATTCCTATGCCGATACCGGCCCCAAACATCATCGAAAACCAGGAGAAATTTGAAAACTCCGGGCGATCGTCTTCATGCCCCAGTCGCAGACGTCCCGCGGCAGGCCACAGTGCAAGCGCAAAACAGCACAGCACGAAAAAGGCCATAACGTAGACGTACCAGTAGTTGAAGCCACCTAGAATGAAACTGTTCAAAGCTCCCAATACGTCCGCAGCCTGAGTAGGGAAGGCAGTGGCCCAGATGATCAACCCGGCCACCAACAGTTTGGCGGTCACGGCAACGTCTTTGGTGAAGCCTGAATAGAACCCGGTTTTCGAAACCTTGATGTCAAGGTCAGTTACGGGGGGTGGTATTTCGTGTTCGCTCACGCTTAGTGTTTAGACGTCGAACTATCAACGTGCACCATAGCCTGAAGTAAGTTTGCAAACAATGTAGGTCTAAGCCAGTGTCTAGGTTTTGATTCGGTCATCTAGAATCTGATTGTGGATTATCGAGCGTCCGCTTCAGCCAACCGTTAGCAAACGGANGCCGCTGGGCCTGCAGTGGAATTTGGCNGGCTCGGATCGGTGTAGGNAGAAGCTGGGAGGGCAAGCCCTCGCGGNAGGATANCGTTCGTCCGTTTAGCCAACCCGCGATCGGGTATCTGTCGTGCGACTCGGGGNTGGGCANTGGAACGGACTGTCGTCCATCTGGCTGTCACGCTCCAGAGCTNTGTTAGAGCTGGTTTCTGCCGCGCTGAAACACGGTNTTGCCGCGTCTCGANTCGCTCCAACTTTTACGNANTTATATCTGTAACGTTANAGATANAAAGAACCAGCTGCTTTGATGTTGAAGTACTCATGCTGGGCGCTATGAGCAGTTTTTCTTTGAATATCATGAATATAGCTAGGCGGTCGCGGTCGGCCGATATGATTTTAATGTTTAGATCATTTAATATGTTAGTCACAGATAGGCGACAATTTTTTTTGGGGAAGAAATGTTTAAGCGGAAAAAGCTTAACGCTGCAATATTATCGGTGATGGCGGGTTCNGCTGTTGGAAGCGCTAGTGCCCAGATTGACGAGATAGTCGTNACAGCTACGAAGCGTGCGGAAAGCCTGCAGGATGTATCGATCGCCGTGCAGGCNGTCACTGAAGAAACCTTGGAACAGCTGGGGGTTGCCAACTTCGAGGACTACCTTCTCCAGTTGCCCGGTGTGACTGCAGGCGGCAGCGGGCCGGGGCAGAACACCATTTACATCCGCGGGGTGGCATCTACAACGCCTAACCTCACAACGGCAGGTGTGGCCGGACTTGTGCCGAACGTCGCGTTGTATCTCGATGAACAGTCGCTTGCACAGCCGGGGCGGAATCTGGACGTCTATACCGCCGACATGGCCCGCGTTGAGGTGCTTGCCGGTCCGCAGGGTACGCTCTTCGGCGCGAGTTCGCAGGCGGGTACAGTCCGTTTGATCACGAACAAACCTGATCACAATGAGTTCGCCGCCAGCATCAAGGCCGGAACTGCGACAGTCACGGAAGGTGACATCGACACAAACATTGAGGTGATGCTCAACATACCGCTCAATGAGACATTGGCGGTGCGCGGTGTGCTCTACAACGATCGCCAGGGTGGCTACATTGACAACGTGGCGGGCACACTTGATGCCAGCGAAGGCGCCCGCTTCCGTCCGGAGGGCACCATGCGTGCCAACGGTGTGCCCGTCAGCGCACTGCGCAACGGATTCCAGGCCGACGCTGATCTCTCAGGCGTGAACTTCATCAGTGCCAACAACACAACCCTGGTTGAGAGTGACTTCAACGAGACGACGTATCGCGGCGCGCGCCTGACGGGTAGCTGGGACGTTAACGATGACTGGAATCTGCTGGTCAGTCACACAACCCAGGACCTTGAAGCCGACGGAGTTTTCTTCGCTGATCCTCATGATGATCTGGGTGACCTCGAGATTCAGCGCTACTCACAGGATTCCACAGACGACACGTTCGATAACACTAACTGGACGCTGACCGGGCGCCTCGGCGACCTGGAAGCGGTTTACACGGGCGCTTTTACGGATCGCGAAACGATTCAGGTAGTGGACTATACGGACTACCTGTTTGTAGGTCAGTACCTGCCGTATTACGTGTGTGATTCTTCGGTCACTTATCCCGGAGAAGGAGAGGTGCCGACGGGCACATGCCAGGCACCGAATTTGTTTGTTAATAGTCTGACGGACACCGAGGTCAACAGCCACGAATTCCGCCTTGTCTTTGATCAGCTGGGTGCCTTCCGGGCTACCGTTGGACTCTTCTCATCAGAGCTTGAGCTGCGCGAACGCAATGACTTCACCTATCCCGGCGCAGAGCTGGCAGAAGGCGGATTTGGCCCCAACTTCTCAGCGGGTCATCGACCCGGCGACCCCCCGTCCACGAGATCTTCTGTCAGTGACCCGGGGCAGTGGCCAGAAGGGGTGATCTTCCGCAATGACGTGCTGCGGACGGATGAGCAGACCGGTGCCTTTGGAGAGATCACCTACGACCTGAACGATTCGTTCGCTGTGACCGCGGGTGCGCGGTTTTATGATGTCGAGGTTGAGCTTGTCGGCAGTGCAGCGGGGTCCTTTGGCAACAAAGGTGCGGCCGAAGATAACAACGCCGGCAACAACCTCGACACTCTGTTTGCACACCCGAATCCGGATAAAGCACAAACTGATGGATCGATTTTCAAGCTCACTGGTACATGGACGCCGGCGGACAATGGTCTGTACTACGTGACGTGGTCTGAGGGTTTTCGGCCAGGCTTGCTGAACCGCCCGGGCGGAGCCACCAACGGCGCCGGCTTCACGGTTCCGTTTGCACTCGATACCGACGATGTGACCAATCTTGAGTTTGGTTGGAAGCTGAATCTTGCCGACAACCGGCTGCGCTTCAACGGTAGCCTTTTCTTCGTCGATGTTGAGCGCATGCAAACCACCATCTTCGACACGAGCATTGCCAACCTGTTCTTTTCGGACAACGCGGCGGATGCCGAGGTACGAGGTCTCGAGGGTGACTTCGTCTGGCTACCCGAGAGTACGGAAGGCCTGACCATCAGTGGTGCATTCTCTTTCCTCGATACCGAGATCACCCGGGTGATTACGCCTACAAACGACGTTACACGCGGCGATTCGCTGGCGTTTGCACCGGAGTTTCAGGCGACCCTACGCGCTCGCTACGAATGGGAGGTGGGTGGTCTGCTCGCGCACGTGATGCCACATCTGACGCACTCCGCGGAGTCCTACAGCGACATCATTCGGATCAATCGTGATCGGGTTGACGGCTGGACCATGCTGGGGGTGACAGCTGGCGTGACCGCGGATAACTGGACTGCGGAGTTCTACATCGACAACCTGACCGATGAGCGGGCTGAAATCTCACGGAGCTTTGTCTTCGACAGGCAACGGGTCTCCTACGCACGTCCAAGGACGATCGGTGTGCGCTTCTCGTATGATCTTTGACCATTGTTGCTGGTTAGTCAGCGCGAACTCGAGCGCCCCTTGATTGGGGCGCTTTTGTCTCGGCATGTCTGATCAGACTCATGCGATAACGACGTCGTCGCTAGCAGCCATCGAAGCTCGCATTCAAGCGAAGGACTTTGCTGGCGCGCTCGATCAGGTTGGTGAGCAACTGGCTCGAAGCGGTGGGGATTCTACCGAACTGCTCTACATGCAGGCGGTTTGCCAGAGATACCTTGCACTGCATCAGGAGGCGCTGGCGACGCTGGATCAGTTGAAGTTGGGAGCACCCAATCATGGGAGAGCCCATCAGGAAGAAGGGCATATCTATCGTGATCGGGGTGACAGAAACGCTGCCCTACGTGCCTATCGGCGCGCTACGCAGCTTAATCCAGCCCTCATCGCCAGCTGGCGGGCGCAGCACAGACTCCTGAGCCAGGCCGGCCAGCTCCAGGCAGCAACCTTGGTACAGCAACAACTCGAACGTCTGCAACAGCTGCCGCCACCGCTACTCGCAGTCACTGACCTCATCTCTCAGGGGCGCCTGATCAAGGCAGAGGAGATTTGCAGAAGGTTTCTGCAGCAGGTGCCGGATCAAACCGAAGGCATGCGCTTGCTGGCCGACATTGGCAGTCGGTTGGGGGTGCTGGACGATGCGGAATTCCTCTTGGAGAGCGCGGTTGCTTTCAAGCCGGATAACTCGCAACTCCGGATCGACTATGTTCAGGTCCTGCGCAAGCGTCAGAAATTCGAGCGCGCCCTCGCCGAGGCTCGGTCGCTGCTCAACACTGCTCCGGATAATCCGCGTTTCAAATCCATTGTTGCCGTCGAATGTATGCAGACGGGAGATTTTGACTCTGCGCTGGGGCTCTTCGCCGAGGTTCTGGCAGCCCTGCCCAACGATCCTATTACGCTGACATCGCGCGGCCATGCAATGAAAACGGCAGGGCTGTACCAGCCGTCTGTCGATTCTTATCACGACGCGATCGCGGCACAGCCGGACCACGGTGAAGCCTGGTATTCGCTGGCAAACCTGAAGACCTATCGGTTTACTCCCGAGGAGGTGGGNGAGATGCGAAGCAGGGTTGGCGGCAGCAACCTGTCGCATATGGATCGGGTCTACTTCAATTTTGCGCTGGCGAAGTCTTTTGAAGACAACAACCACTACGATCTAGCCTTTGACTACTACAGCCAGGGCAATGCCATGAAGCGCGCCCAGAGTCGCTATGACGCTGAGCGTATGCATGAAGAACTTCAGCGACAGGTGGCTGTGTGCACGCCCCAGCTGTTTGAATCGGCCGAGGCTGGCCTTGAGGCCAACGATCCAATTTTNATCGTCGGTCTACCGAGGGCAGGTTCAACGCTGCTGGAACAGATCCTGTCGTCGCACAGCCAGGTTGATGGCACGTTAGAGCTTCCCAACATTTTGACTATGGCACACAAGCTTGGTCGAGGCCGTCAGATTACTGGTACCAATCGATACCCGGATGTGCTCCACGAACTGGGTCCAGACNACTGCCGGGCCCTTGGAGAGCAGTACCTGACCGAGACCGCTATTCACCGACANGGCGCCCCCTACTTTGTCGACAAGATGCCCAACAACTTTCGCCATGTTGGGCTCATCCGGAAAATCCTGCCAAACGCCAAGATNATCGACGCGCGGCGCCATCCTATGGCCTGTTGTTTCAGTGGTTTCAAGCAGCTTTTTTCCGAGGGGCAGGAATTCACCTATTCGCTGCACGACGTNGGGCGTTACTATCGGGACTATGTGGCNTTGATGGCGCATTGGGACAATGTGCTTCCAGGGTTTGTTCATCGTGTGCAACATGAAGACCTGGTAGCTGCGCCGGAAGACAATATCCGAGCGCTGCTGGACTTTTGTGGGCTACCTTTTGAAGAAGCTTGCTTGAATTTCCATGAAACCGAGCGCGCGGTGCGTACACCCAGTTCCGAGCAGGTCCGGCAGCCGATTTTTACGTCGAGCTTGGATCAGTGGTCCCGCTTCGATGATCACCTTGGACCGCTCAGGGACGCCCTGGGTGATCTTGCTGACGCGGTTTAGACGATCACGTGCCGGAATGAGCAGGTACCCTTGAGACAGCATCATTATGCGTGACCATGAAGAGATCCTCGTCGCCCTGCGGCGAATTACGCGAGCGATTGATATTCAGTCCAGACGGCTACTCAAGTCGACCGGGCTGACGACCTCGCAATTGCTAGTGCTCCAGGCGATTGACAAGCTGAGTATGCCGACCCCTTCGGCGGTGGCGAAGGAAGTTTTGCTGTCTCAGGCGACCGTCACCACTATTGTCGACCGTATGGTTGGACATGGTCTCGTAACCCGAGAGCGAGGTAGCACCGACCGCCGCACCGTGAAGATACTGCTGACGGACGCAGCGCGGGAGAAACTTGAGCAGGCGCCCGAGTTGCTCCAAGCAGGCTTCCGCAGGGAATACAGCAAGTTGCCGGATTGGGAACGGAACATGCTGGTCGCGTCGCTGCAGCATATCGCTGAGATGATGGATGCAAGTGACATTGATGCGTCCCCTATTCTTGTCACGGGNGATCTGGGCAAGGCCAACACNGTCGACTGACGTGGCGNGNCGATAATGCCACGGGAAAGTTTGGGCGGCCCCTGATGTTGGCGGGGCCTAGGGATACCGAAGGGTGCNCCACGGCTGCAGGACAGTTCGTGCCGCAGACCATCATGGAGCATGATGGAAAGGACACTGAAGCGGCGTTGATTACTGGTCCTCGCGCATNGCTAACCCGGGGAGTGACCCTTGCCNCGATTCTCTCAATAGGGNGGTGTCGCNGAGCGGCAGCGTTGCTGCCNTACCGGCTTGCTTTGTTCCNCACTGACATAAGACAGTGCGTTTATTGGATTAAAGATCTGTCAGCCTGCGCTGCAGGCAGATTAAGTCGCTGTAAGGCTGTTGGGCGATGAACAGTCGGTCCTGGAAAGTTAGCTATGCAATGGCAAATCTTCGGTCATACATGGGAAACTGACTTCGCGTGCGGGACTCAGGCAAATAGAGGTAGATGTGAGAAAGCTGATTATCTGTCGTTGCTTTCATATTACGCGGGAAGAGATTGAGCAACGNCTGGCCGGTGGCCAGGACCTGGACACCATCCGTGGTGAGACCGGCGTAGGGTGCGGTTGCGGTGGGTGCATGCGCGTCGTCAATAAACTGTGGGGACCTGACGGCGATCCGAACGACCAGAGCATTTACTTCAATCGGCCGGAACACGCTGAGCAAAGCTGAATTCGCTACCTGCAGCAGGTTTGCGACTGGCGCCAAGCGAGTGATCCACCAACAACCAGTCAATAAGAGGCATCATGAACAGTCCGACACCCGGTAGCCAGGCGTGGCTCGATCTTGTTGATGAGCCCATTATCGATCCGACACGACCGATCGTTGATCCGCATCATCATTTGTGGGACCGACCCAATTCGACCTATGCTCTGGCTGAACTTTGGGCAGACACCGATTCTGGGCACAACATTAAGAAGACGGTGTTTCTGGAATGCAGCGCGAGCTACCGGGAGGTGGGGCCAGCACACCTGCGGCCAGTTGGCGAAACTGAATTTGTGCAGCGCCTGGCTGCCGCGTCCAGCGAGGGACGAGCAGATCAGGCTCAGATCGCGGGCATTGTTGGCGCAGCAGATCTGTCGAATCCAGACCTGGATGAGATCCTAGACGCACACGAGGACGCGGGACAAGGACTGTTCCGTGGCATCCGCCATTCCGGTGCACGTGACCCGTACCCGGAAGTCCTGCGAATCCCCGGTCGCGCGCCTGCCGGTCTGTATCAGTCCGACGCGTTCCGTGTCGGCGTTGCGCGCCTGGGCGAGCGGGGGCTGACTTATGATACTTGGCACTACCACCACCAGAACGGCGATTTTGCGGATCTCGCGGCGGCGGTGCCGGGCACCACCATGATCCTCGATCATTTTGGAACGCCGCTTGGCGTGGGGCCTTATGCTGGTCAGCGCGAGGTCATATTTTCTCAGTGGCAGGATGACATTGCCCGTATTGCTGAGTGTGGCAATGTAGTGGCAAAGCTCGGCGGACTGGCGATGCCTGACAACGGCTTCGGCTGGCACGAGGAGTCTAAGCCACCAACTTCTGACGAATTAATTGAGGCGCAGTCACGCTACTATCACCACACGATTGCGTGTTTTGGCGCTGAGCGTTGCATGTTCGAGAGTAATTTCCCCGTTGATCGCTGGTCGCTGTCGTACCCGGTGCTCTGGAACGCATTCAAAAAGATGGCGGCGCGATACTCGGCGCTTGACCAGGGCGCACTCTTTTGCGGTACGGCGACGCGGGTCTACAGGCTGTAAGACGACCGCTGCGTGCCAGGCAGTGGTGTGACACTACCCAAAGTCGGAGCCTCGACGTAAAGGGTCCTCGCCTGGGCTTGGGCGCTTTGTTCACGGAGCTGGTGCTGCCCTGCTGATTGCCTGAAACCTGGTCACAGCATGGGGCTGCTGACATGCCCGTAACGCCCGGGTAAAGGGCTCATTGTTCTGGTTGCGGCGCGATCCCAGACGCCGTAACGTTCCAGGTTCTGAACTTGGCCTGATCTGTATTTTTGCTGCATGAATGTCTACGACGACACCCCTTGTGTGCACATCTGTGCCGTTAATCAGGACCACGTATGTATTGGTTGCCACCTGACCCTGCAGGAGATGGTGAGATGGCCAAAGGCCGACGAGCGCGAACGCCAGGATATTCTGTCCCGGGCGGAAAAACGGCGTGAGGAGATGTGGGATTAAAGGCAAGTTGTTTGCCACCGAGATCAGGAGGGTCCCGCATAACTGTTCCGTCATGTAGAACTCGGGGCCTGGGCCAGTCGAGCGGCTCCATGGCTAAGCTCGTAGTTCCAACACTCTCCGCGCTACTGCGTTAGTCTTCGCAAAAGCGGAGGGGAGAGTCTGTTGGTCACATTAGGCAGCGGTACGCACAGTTACGAGGTGTCAGGCGAGAACTTTGGCATTCTCCCGGAGGGGTGGTTTTATCGGGAGGTGTCGAGTGTCGACGTTGATTCGAAAGACAATGTCTACGTCTTCAGCCGCGGCAACCATCCAGTCACGGTGTTCGACACCGAGGGTAATTTGATTCGCTCGTGGGGCGAGGATGGTGTGTTCACCAATCCGCACGCCATCACCATCGGCCCGGACGACAACGTCTGGTGCGTCGACAACGTTGACCATTCGATCCGGCAGTTTTCGCCCACGGGAGAACTGCTCATGACGCTCAACGAGAGGAAGCAGCACGCGCAGCCACTCAGCGGTGATCCGTTTCATGGCCCGACCCGGGTCCAGATTGACCCGCGCAACGGCGAGATTCTGGTGTCTGACGGGTATGGCAACGCCCGCGTGCATCGGTTCACGCCGGACGGCAAAACGCTGATCCGATCCTTTGGTACGCCTGGCACGGACCCAGGGACGTTCAACCTTGTCCACGACATGGCACTGGACGGTGACGGCAACATTTACATTGCCGATCGCGAAAACCGGCGTGTGCAGGTGTTCAACCCCGAGGGTGAGTTTCAAGCGGTCTGGTATGGCTTCTCGCGCGCCGCGGCAATCTGTGTCGCGAACGGCGTCACCTATGTAGGTGAGTACTACGCAGGTGGTGGCGAATCCGGTTCCTATCGGAATGCGATGCACCTTGGGCCGAGAGTGTCCGTGGTCGACCTGCAGGGCAATATTCTGGCGCGGCTTGGGGAGCAGTATTTTGGCCCCGAGCCCGGGCGGTTCTATGCGCCGCACGGGATTGCGAGCGATTCCAAAGGCAATCTGTATGTGGCTGAAGTTTCCTTCACCGAGTACGGTATGCGCATGAAACCGCCGACTGAGCTGCGTTCTCTACAGAAACTGACACTGGCCGCCTGATGGGACGGATGGTTCTGGCCTTGAGCACCCAGGCAAATTGAATGGCGTCAAAGCTCCTTGCATCAACAACGGACCTTGACGAGGGTGAGTTCCAGACCGCAACCGTCGATGGTACTGAGATCATCGTCGGTAAAGCGGATGGTCGTATTTTCGCCGTCGAGGACGTTTGTCCTCACGCCAACGTCAACATCAGCTATGGCTGGCTAGAAGGTTGTGAGCTGACGTGCCCTTGGCACGGCTACAGCTTCGATGTCCACACGGGTGAGTGTCTGACCGGACTCGAGACGGAAATGCTCACCGTTCTGGCAGTTGAGGTAAGGGGTGACGAGGTTTACCTGAAGGATGCGCCGGGCGAGATACACTAGTTTGCGAAGCACTCCTTGAGTGCGCAGAGGCCCAGCACTAGTTCCGCAAGGGCGCGCCTGGTTCATACGTGACTTTACCGCAGCCTCATCAGGTTCAGGTCAGTCGTTAACAGACGCACACGATGACAGTTTCAAGGAGAGAATCGGTATGAAATTTGGTTCACAGCTCAAGGTCTACCGCGCCCAATGGGACGATATGGAGGCGTATGTCGAGACGATGGAAGCAGGGCGATGGAACAGCATTTGGTTTCCTGATCATTTCCTACCGCCTACTCCCATCGCGGGCATCCCCACTGAGGAGGATGAACAGAACCCCGCTTGGGAAGCGTTCGTTCCCCTGGCGGTAGTTGCTGGCATGACCAAAAGACTCATACTGGGCAGCCTCGTCCTCGGCAACACCTATCGCAATCCTGCCCTCGTTGCCAAGATGGCCGCTGAACTCGACCAGGCGTCGCGCGGCCGCTTCATCCTCGGCATTGGCGCCGGTTGGTTCGAGCGCGAACACCAGGCCTACGGCTGGAATTTCCCAGGCATGAAAGAGCGCCAGGACCGGCTGGAAGAAGCCTGCGCGATGATCCGCAGGCTGTTCACCGAGGCCGCTGTCGATTTCGATGGGGAGTTTTACCAACTGGAGCGAGCGCCCCTGGCTCCAGGCTGTTATCAGAAGCCGCACTTGCCGATTATGGTCGGCGGAAACGGCGAACGCCGGACGTTGCGGACCCTCGCGCGCTACGGCGATATTTACAACTTCAACGGCTGGTCCGGTATGGATGTCGACGTGTTCAAGCACAAGCGAAATGTGTTGGATGAGCACTGCGAAGCGATTGACAGAGATCCTGCCGAGATCATGTTGACCGTGCATTACCCACTGCGGATTGCGGATAGCGACGCCGAGAAAAAGCGGATCCTGGCGGAAAATCCCAACCGGACGGTCGGTTCGCGTAACTTCCACATCGATCTGATTGGAAAATTCGCGGATGCTGGCGTTACGGAGATGTGTTGCGCAACCTTCAATAGCGTGGAAGACCTACAGCAGGTGGACGAAGAGATCATCGCAGCCTTTTCGTAGTGGCCGCTTCTGTGTATTCAAGCGGAATCGCTTTCGTTAGATAGCCGTGCTCGTGCTTCGGTGCGGCGCTGTTTCGGAGATCCGCCGTACCATCTGCCTCCAAATATGCCCTTCCTGTATCTCCCCGGCTGGAAGGCCGCAAGCATGCTGCCGATTCTAGTAGAGCGGGTTCGACGCTAATCGCTTGTGTCCTGCAATAACAGGCTGCGTTGGCAAGCGGTATTCATGCACGGTTTACGCCGTGCTTGCAGCAGGTTGGTGCGAGCACCGCGACGTTCATAACTGGCTCGCAGCGTTGTTGCTCGCGTTAGCTTTCATTTGCTCAGCGTGAGCGCAGCAAGAACACGCGGTGGTGAGCAGGGTAGGTCCGTAATGCGTACGCCGATCGCGTTACTCACAGCGCCCGCAACGGCGGCAAGTGGTGGGATGATCGGCGCTTCGCCGACGCCCCGCACGCCGTACGGATGTAGTTCGTTCGGGACCTCTACGACGATAGTGTCGATCATTGGCAGATCGGATGTAACAGGCATCCGGTAGTCGAGAAAGCTTGCGTTCTCGAGCGCGCCGCGCTCGTCGTAGATGTATTCCTCATTAAGTGCCCAGCCGATGCCCTGCACCGCTCCCCCCTGCATCTGCCCTTCTACCGCATCGCGGTGGATGGCGGCGCCAGCGTCCTGGATGGTTGTGTACCGGATTACGGTCACCTTGCCCGTCTCTGGGTCCACCTCGACGTCGCAGATGTGCACCGAGAAACTGGGTCCCAGGCCGGGGGTGGCCTGTAGTGAATGGCTGCCGTGGATAGGACCGCCGGTACCCTGGGCGTCGCGACAGATTGCGGCGACGTTCAGCTTGTCGCCGGTGGCCATGTTGATGGCAGCACCGTCACGCCAATCCACCTGCTCTGCCGTCACGTTCCAGCCGGAAGCCGCGCGCAACTTCATTTCACTAATGGCGATGCGCGTAGCTTCGACCACGGCCTGACCCGTTGCGTTGATGGTCCTGCTACCCGCGCTGTTGCCGGCGAACCCGACGGAGTCGGTGTCAGCAACCACCGAAGCGATCCGTTCGACCGGGATACCAAGCTCGTCCGCCGCCATCATCGCTAGGGCGATTCGGGTTCCGGAGAGATCGACGGAACCGGTCGACAACGCCGCACTGCCGTCATCGTTCATGTGGATCGTAGCGGACGATGTGCCGGCGCCGTTGTGCCAAAAGCCGGCAGCGACGGCGCGACCCTGATTTTCGCCGAGTGGTGTTTGGTAGTGGTCGGAGTCACGGGCGGCTTCCAAGCACTCAACGAGCCCGATCCTGCGAAAGGTACCTGTACTTGCGATAGAGCCTTCTTTCACCGCGTTCTTCAGCCGGATCTCAAGCGGATCCAGGCCCAGCCGATCTGCGAGTTCGTCGATGGCGCCCTCAGCGGCAAACGTAGCCTGCGGTGCACCGGGACCGCGGTAGGCGCGCACCTTGGGTTTGTTGAGATAAACGGAACAGCCTTCTACGTGTACGTTGGGGATGTCGTATGACGCGAAGATCGAGCGTACGCCGCCGCCAAGGGGTGTGCCGGCAACACTTGACTCAAACGCTAAGCAGGCTTTTGCCGCGGTCAGCGTGCCGTCTCGACGTGCACCAACCTTGACGCGGCATATCGATGCCGCACCCGGGCCGGCACAGCGGAAGACGTCCTCGCGGCTCATGCGCATCTGCACTGGCCGGCCCGCCTTCTTCGACAGCATCATGGCGATGGCTTCCTGATAGACCGCAGTCTTCCCGCCAAATGCGCCCCCAACCTCAGCAGGGATCGCGCGCAGGTCAGACTTCGCCATTTGCATCATGGTCGCTACGCTGTCCCGCAAGGGGAAGTGCCCCTGGGTCGTGCTCCAAATGGTGGACTGACCCTTGTTCGAATAGTTGGCGACACAGGCCGGCGGCTCGATGTAGCCCTGGTGCACAGTTGGTGTTCTGTATTCGAACTCTACAATCTCATCGGCCTCTGCGAAGCCGGCTTCGACATCGCCCTGGCTTCGTTTGTCGCGCTGCCGGATGTTTGTCGGTTTGCCGTCTTCCAGCAGGTGCTCATGAACGATGGCCGCATTGTTAGCCATGGCAGCTTCTAGGGTAAGCATGGCGGGCAGCTCTTCATATTTCACTTTGATTGCACGCGCGGCCTTTTGCGCGGTTTTGGCATCGAGCGCCGCCACTGCCGCCACGGCATGGCTGTGATAGAGCACCTTTTGGTGCGCAAGGTTGTCGCGGGCAAGATCGCCGCCGCCGCCTTTAGGCAGATGGGCAAAGTCCTCCCCTGTAACAATCGCCTTTACGCCGCTGATCTTTTTCGCTTTGCTCGTGTCTATGCTGAGGATTCGGGCATGGGCGTGTTTGCTCCGCAGCACGGCGCCGTGAAGCATTCCGGGCAGTGTCAGATCAGCACCAAAGTTGGCTCGACCCATGACCTTGTCGACTGTGTCGGGGCGGAGCGGCCGCTGGCCGATGATGCTGTTGCTTGCGTTTCCCATGTTTCACTCCGTGTGGCGGGCGCCGGCGTTTGTGTGCCGTGCGGGCCGTTATACCAAACCTAGCTATCCCTGGTGCGCCTGCCGGATGGTGTTGAACTTTGACCGACTGCCGTTTCCTCAGCGGGGTTGGCGCTCTCGTATCGGGTCGGGGCCATCCGTTTAAGAACGTGTGAGTCGAATGGACGAGTAGCATTGAAATCAGATGCTGGCTGCGGAATCCTCGAATCGTGTTACCAGAATCGGAGTCGTTGTAGTCGTTCGTCNTAGGGCATGTAGGGCGCTGCACTAACACGGCGCGTCCCTGTGTCGGTGCATGTGCTGACGCTTGCCCGGATGGTCATTCGGAGCGTGGTAGTTTAGACAGCGGTTGTCCCAACAAGCCGGTCTTGCGGCACNTCCAGTGCAGCCGTGTGACGAACTCCGGCTGAATGCGATGCGTCTGAATCCGATCAAGCAATGGCCAACTCTCCCGCCGCATCATGTCGTGGAAGCGGGCAGGTCTAGGGCGAGAGGTGGGATGACGGTGGCCNGCGAACTGGTCACATTGCAGGGACCCGCGATCTAAACAGGATTGTCCAAGGGAAGACATCTGGCTGTATTCGGCACTAACGCGCAATTCACCGTCAGGTAAATCAAGAGCCTGTGCATCAATTGTCTGTTCAGTCCGGATGGGAAGGCTGAGCCCGCACCCGCTCATTGCCCATAATGAAGACCAACCCTAGATGGTCATGACTTGTTTCACGTCTTTCTTTGGTGCCGGTCATGCAACCGGTCCTTAACTACTACAGTGTCGTAGATTAATGANGGGCCAGGTCGTGTTTCCAGTAAGGCGCGGATGCCGCTGAGGTGTAACAATTGTCATCTCGAATCACGTCGACAACTGCAACGGATCGCGGAGGCTACTTTGGCAAAGAAAAAGAAGCGCGGTGGCGACTCATTGAGGGATCAACTCAGGGCCGCCGGACTTGTCACTGCCAAGCAGGCTCGCAGGGCCGAGAGTGCGAGCCACCGGCAAGAGGTGCGGCAGAAGCAGGGTGGTGAAGCTGATGTCAGCAAGCTTGAAGTACAGCAAGCTCAGGCCGCAAAACGCGCGGCGGACCGTGATCGGAATGCCGCGCTCAATCAAGCCGCACAGGAAAAGGCCATCTCGGCACAGGTACGGCAACTTGTGACAAGCAACAGCCAGCGTGAGCAAGGCGACGTTGCCTACAACTTCACCGATGGCAAACGGGTCAAGCGGATTCACATTTCAGAGACCAATCGCCAACAACTCAACAAAGGGCACCTTGCGATCGTGAGGCTGGGCGATGCTTACGACCTCGTACCTGAGCCGGTNGCGCGTAAGATCATGGAGCGAAGCGAAGCGGACGTGCTCTATCTAGCNGACCGGTCACAGGATGTGGTTGATGAGGATGACCCCTACAAGGACTTCCCGATTCCAGATGATTTGGATTGGTGACGGGCTTGTCGACGTAAGGATTCGCGGCTTTAGGGGTTAGCAACTCGGGCCAGACCAGTAGGTTGGCGGAGTATTGGTTGCGAGGGNNNGAATCAANACCCNAAAATCGTAAAGGGCTGCAGGCGTTTCGCCTCTGGCNGTTACAATTGCTGCTCGTCCGCGCGACACATTGTGGCCAACACCTAAACATATAGTCTGCCCTGTTAGTGACCCCACTCCACCTCAAACACTTCCGCGATCNCAACACGCTCGGCATTACACACCCCATGAAGGATCGCTGTATACGCTCTCGGCTTTAGTATCTTCATGATTACTGACTTTGCAGTCATTGGTTGGGATGAATTGAACGGATAGGTCCGCTGACTCGGGGTGACTATCGCGAACGCTGAGCCCTAANTAGGCACTATTACTGACGCGCTTAAAGCGCCCTTATGGGCCTCTATGTGTATTTGAGAGGTGGTTCAGGTAAGGTNTCATTGCGCATCGTTTCGGAGCGAAGTCGTTGGAGCAGGAAACNTTCAACCCCATAGAGGTCAACAAAAATGGCGATTGCTGCCAAGATCCCTCTTGTTGTCCCCCAAGATCTCCCTATTTCAGAGATGTTCCTAAGGTAGGCAGGAATGACCCTTGTCCATGTGGCAACGGCAAGAAATTTAAAAAGTGCTGCGGTAGCAGTGCGTAAATTACCCTGGTTCCTAACCTANTAAATGCTGTTTCCGCGCTGTATTGCTGCTATNTCGTTTTCACAATTAGNAGCAAATCAGAGTTTTTCCTACCACNTCTAACTGGTTGACCTCTAGATACAGGGCTCGGCATTCATTACGTGGTCGGGCACGAGNTTGACANCGGATANTAGAGTTTTCNAAGCGGTNAGGGAGCTNAGTTACGATGATCTATCCATCATCCATTCAGGCCCAGACTTTGTCGCTGAAATCCAGGTCATACGCGTCGACAGGATTGGCTCGGACTGCCTCGTCTAGCGCAATTGCATGTGGCCCGACCAATATACGCCATTGGTTGGCACGTACGCCGCTCAGANTGATTGCTACAGCNTCATNGGGTTTTAGCCCGCCATNGTCGTAATTTTCGCGAGAGTCATTTAATTGTTGGCCTACCTNGTCCGTCCTGGCGTTCTCTGGCANCCCACTCATCGGAGTANAGCCGTCAAGNGNCCAACGTTCACGTAACGCNTCTACGTCTTCATCGCTAATTTCAAGTGCTGGCTTCTGCCCAAGGATGAGGCCTGTGTTCCTTAAGATCTGTGAGCCGATATACCCAGGCATCACAAGGCTAGCCTTTAGGTGCAGCGCATTGAAGCGGAAGTCATCAATTAGCGCTTCGGTGAAGCCTTTCACTGCGAATTTCGCCGCGCTTTAGGCGGTAAACGGAATATNGTCTCCAATCGAAGNGCGAAAGTCGTTAACGCTGCTGGTATTGATTGTGTGACCCTCAGTGCTCGCGAGCAGCATTGGGAGGAACGCGCGGCTCGTGAAATAAACACCGCTCCAACAGATGTTGAACGTGTGATCACAATCTTCACACGTGGTGTTGATGAAGCTTCCGCCGCCCCAATCCCGGCATTGTTGAACAGCAGATTGATATGTTCGGTACCCAATTTTCTTTTGATGACTTTGCAAATGCATTGACTTGGTCGTCGTTAGAAACATCGCATCGGAATGTATTTACTCGAAGACCCTGCGGTGCTTCGTGTTCGCAAAGTGCTCGGGTTTCTGCGAGATTCTCGTTAATCACGTCGCAGGNGGCGACGTGACAGCCCTCCGCGACAAGCGCGCAATGCCCGACCCATGCCTCTACCGCCGCCGGTGATGACGGCAATCTTTCCACTAATGTCCTGCATGCTTTACTCCCCATTCACAGTGAAACCCCTAATAAGATTCGTACTCGTGTGAGACAGTTCAAATATGTACGACTCCGGGATCTCTACAAGAGTTCAGCGAATGCACCAGAAGAGTTCCTTTATCAACGCGATGAAGACGCAACCTCAGCGGATTCTAGTAGTCGGAGCCAGTGCCGCGGGTAAGTCCCGCATCGCCCGGCGCATCTCCCGCCAGCTTGACCTCACCTGTGTAGAACTGGACAAACTGTATTGGCAGGCCGGATGGAGGCCCGTGCCCATGCCCGAATACCTGGCCCTGGTGCAGGCTGCGGCCTTGGGTGATCGCTGGATCATTGACGGTAGGCACGATTACGTGGTGCACGACCTAGTCGCTGCACGCACGGAGTTGGTGATCTGGATGGATCCACCGCCACACGTACTGACCTTCCGAGCACTCCGGCGCACGCTGATGCGTCGCATCAGAAATGAGGCGCTGTGGGCGGGCAATGTTGAGGACTGGCGCCTTGCGCTGTCCTACTGGATTCGGGGGTCGCTCATCTCGTTTTGCAGGAATCGGCGTCTGTACGAGGATCAAATCAGAACCCATTTTCCGAACGCAACTTTCGTGCGCCTCAAAACCTATCGAGACGTGCGTGACTTCTCCACCGCTCTTTCCTCAGTTGAGCGCTGCTGAGATTCGGCCGCCCAACGCTATACGGCCCCAGAACAGGATGCTGCGCGTAGAAGGCCTTCACGACCGAAAAGTTCGTGCAGTCTCGCCGATTGCCCAAGCATACTTCTTAGCGGTAGAAGCAATATGCAACGTATGGCAGACAGAGTTTCCCCAGCTGTACAAGCCATAACCTATTTTGTTTCGACGGATAAATTCGAAAAAACGTCCAATAGAAAAGAGGAAATGCGGCACCTTTTGTACTGCCTTAATCCAGGCTTTCGATCGCCCCAAAAGACTCTCAAATGGCCGAGCTAGATAGAAAGAGCTTCGCTAAGCATGNAAGGAAGGAGACCTAAAACAAGGTCACAGGGGAGCCGTGCTTTTCGTAAGTGGATGATCAGCGCGATTCGCCTCTGGTTGGTGGCCACCGTAAATCTCGTCCTCAAAGAAACGAACAAAATCATCTTCCAGTACGAGTTTGTAGGTCGCCGATACTGCTTTTGCAGGACGAGTAGACATAATTCCCATGTTCAAAAGATTTATCCGCGCGTCCCTTAGTCCATCAGATACCAGTTCAAATTTGTGCTGCATGAACACTTCTCTCATGTCCATAATTATCATCGTTACATACTGGCTAATCTGAACTCGCTGCCCATCAGAAAACGAATCTACTCCCCAATCTTTACTAAGGAAGTCAGAAAAATTTGGGTCCAAGGCTATAGCGAGGCGCCTGTCATTCACTCTGCTGTCTAGGAAGTGCTCCAACTGAGAGCGTGCCAACTTGTTATTTGTTCTCACCTATAAAGACAAATAAACAATCGTGGCTAGTGTTGCGATTGCGGTGACGATTTCTCCTATCGCGGAGGCAAGTTCGGGGTGAGGCATAACGTTCCTTTAGCAATGCCCATTACAGATTCTGGCGTTTATTCAGAAGTACAGAAGAGAACCTATATCTGGCAATCTGCGTGAGGGTCATGTGGCACAAAAGAGCCGTGCAGCAACAGAAGCATCCCCAATTTAGCCCTCCAGTACCTGCTGGGCTGAGAACGATTTGGGTCCCGAGACGTCATTCATATAGAAGGCGATTGGGCGAACAGATTTTTGAGCACGGGATATCGTTAATTGGTTGGTCAGGCGCACTCTTTCAGACGCTGGCATGTCGCGCTGCGCTAATCTGGCGCGAGGACGGCGCAAATAGTCCGGTCGACTATGTCGGCTTCACTGTCTGCCATTCCACCCACATTGAGCGCCTTTTTGTAGCCAGATGTGTGGTAAATCTCTAGGGCATGCTCCGAGTGCGAAAACCCCAGCGCGGCTGCCAGTTCAACACTTTCCGTACCAGCGTGTTGGTGGACAACTGGACCGAATCCAGCACTACTAAAATGCGACATGCTTGCTTGGGCGTAATCGTAAAAGGCCTCTTGGTTTCGAATCTCATGCACGTGATTAAGCCAGAAGCCTTGCCCCGGCGAGACCATAATGGGATCCGCCTCAATGCAGCAGACGCGCCGATCGACTACCGGGGTTTCATCTTCAACAGAACCCATTAACGCCCTTGCAGCCAAGTATTCGTCGTCTGTCCAAAAGTCGACAGCGGCCTGAACGCTCTCGAACTCCACGAGTGCTGCATACTGCACTGGCGCCCCAACAATAGTGCTGGATACAGGAGCGAACAACTTCATTTCGGCACCGTATTTGTTGCTTCCCTCGAGCAGTGGCTTACTTGCCTCTGCATATGCGCCAAAACGTGTTTCATCTTTGATTTCGAGTACATGATTGATCCAATAGCCCTTCATGAACCTTCCTCCATTGGTCATTGAGCGTCTGCCCAACCCATATCTACCATGATGCTGCATTACTGTCGCTGTAGATTAAGTTACGCAACGTCGTGCCTAGACTATTCGACTGTGCACGCCTCAGCTTTCTGATATTTTCAGTTCAGGTCTACTGCTTCGTACAAAATGCNGGCCTCATCGNAAGATAGGAACGGAAAAGCCGNTCCTAGGAACCCTTCCTAAATACACGNATTAGTTAATGTATTCCTTGAACCAGCAGTAGTTGGAGAAGAACTCCACAGAACCCAGGCGCGGATTTNATTCACATTTTTGTAGTTCCTTTTGGGTAATTGGAGAGCACCTAGACCGGATTCATGCCATCGGATGATGGATCAGAGGTGTGACGGGAGTTGCAAAAGCTTGCAAAATGTCACNACGAGTTCGGTCTCGACAACCCCGCAATGACGGACGTTCAACAAATGTTCTCGATGCACGAACACGCGAACACCTTCAATTGGTGCTGTACGAATGAAGTGTCATACTGGTCCCGTTGACAGCAAGATTTTCTTTCAGGTGGTGGGATGGAACATCGTCGAACTGCAACAGGGAGATGGCCTGTACGACGGCCCGTTTACTCACATGGATGTGTTCACAGNTCTCAATCCGATGTCTGCGAATGAAGAGGATTCTTNGTGAAACGCCGNCACGACATTAAGAAGCACTTGCTTTGGGGACTATTGCCGGTTGCTCTGTTGAGCTTTGCAGAACCGTCCACCCATACCAATTCAACTGAAGATTCGTCAGGCACACTTACGATCGGGGCGAAACCCATAGTAGCTCCGGATTTTGCATCCAATTGGTACGAAGGGACGAACCTGTCATCTAAATTTAATTTGGATCGCTACTACTCTCGAATCATTGATTATTCGGCTCGAGCAAACGAGTTACGCCCAATGTTTGCGGAAGACATTTCGAACGAACAAAAATTGTTTGCCACTTATGATGACTTCGAAGATCTTAGTCCGGAAAACTTGGGTGAGGCACTAGAGGCATACACATCGATAGAGCAGAACAAAGCACAAAAAGCTCACGATTACCGTACTACCGGGCTTGGAGCCTCTTCCTTTGAAAAGACGGCTACAAACTACAAAAAAATCTATCAAGCATGCTTGCTGGCGATGAGAGTCGAAAAGCGTTTGCTTTTCACCAGCACTGATGCCGGAACGTGCAGGCTTATGGCACGAGATGCTGTGTCTCTTAAGTCGTCGCCCGGGATAGATTCATTTTGAAGATACCTGGCATTGTTTCCTGAACCTAGCAAGACTGCTGGCGGTCACTTTTGTAGCCTAGGAGGCACTGGTTGTCCTATAAGCCTTTGATAATGCGAGGTCATTGGAGGCTTGTGTGACTCCCCTGTATGACTTAACCACATAAATTGGTACCGAGGGTCGGAATCGAACCGACACTCCCGTGAAGGAACCGGATTTTGAATCCGGCGCGTCTACCAGTTCCGCCACCCCGGCATAAAAACAGTTTATTATATGTCATTTACAAAGTATAGTTATACCCAACCCTTTATTTTCAATTAAATGGAGCA